>NZ_JBEXYL010000122.1:0-20817 GCF_040630895.1 Streptomyces sp. NPDC005728 | reverse complement strand
CCTGGCGGCGATCCGGCTGCCTCTGCCCTGCTCCGCAGGAATCCGATTCCTCCCCGACCTGAAGGCCGGGGCATCCTCGCAGGTGCCCGGTGAAGGAGCACCGCCGGCAGGCGTCCGGCCGCGCCTACCGCGTTCGGGATCCTCTCGGCCGCGGTGGGCGCGGCCGCCGGTCCTCACAAGGCCTGGGCTCCAGCCCGGTCAGCCGAGCCCGGCCAGGTGCAGCAGCAGCGACTTGACCTCGGTGGCGGCGAGGGTGCCGGAAACCTCGCCGGGGCGTGAGCACAGCAGGACGGGTCCGTCCTCGGGACGGTCGGGGAGCCTGCCGTGGCTGCCGCGGACCGGGGCGGGATCCAGCGGGACGACGGCCATCCGGTAGCGCATGCCGAGCTTCTTGCGGGCCAGCGCGGTGGCCGCCTTCACCTTGACGTAGGGGTCGAGGGGGTCCATGAACAGTTCGGCGGGGTCGTATCCGGGCTTGCGGTGGATCTCCACGAGCTGCGCGAAGTCGGGGGCGCGGGCGTCGTCGAGCCAGTAGTAGTACGTGAACCAGGCGTCCGGTTCCGCGACGGCGACCAGTTCGCCGGAGCGCGGATGGTCCAGGCCGTACTCCTTCTTGCCCTCGTCGTCAAGGAGTTCACCGACGCCGTCGAGGCCCTGAAGGACCTCCCGCACACCGGGCAGGTCCTCGCTGCGGCGCACGTACACGTGCGCGAGCTGGTGGTCGGCGACCGCGAAGGCACGCGAGGCCATGGTGTCCAGGTACTCCATGCCCACCTGGGTGTGCACCTGGAGGTATCCGGCGCGGCGCAGCGCCCGGTTGATGTCGACGGGCCTGCTGACGGGGGTGATGCCGTACTCGGACAGGACGACGACGGTGCGGTCCTCGGCGGCGGCCTCCTCCAGCAGCGGGGCGAGTGCCGCGTCCAGGTCGGCGGCGGCCTTCAGCGAGCGCGGATCGCGGGGGCCGAAGCGCTGCAGGTCGTAGTCGAGGTGCGGCACGTAGCACAGGGTCAGGTCGGGGTGGCGGGTGCGGTTGAGGTGGCGGGTGGCGTCGATGATCCACTGGCTGGAGGTCAGGTCGGCGGTGGGTCCCCAGAAGCTGAACAGCGGGAACGTGCCGAACTTCGCGGTGAGTTCGTCGTGGAGGGCGGGCGGGCGGGTGTAGCAGTCGGGTTCCTTGCGGCCGTCGGCGTAGTAGACGGGGCGCGGGGTGACGGTGTAGTCGGTGTCCGCGCCCATCGCGTACCACCAGCAGACGTTGGCGACGGTGTAGCCGGGGTGGGCACGGCGGGCCGCTTCCCACACCTTGTCCCCGGCGACCAGGCCGCTGTGCTGACGCCACAGCAGGACGTCGCCGAGGTCGCGGAAGTACCAGCCGTTGCCGACGATGCCGTGCTCGGCGGGCAGGGTGCCGGTCAGGAAGGTGGACTGGGCGGTGCAGGTGACGGCGGGCAGCACGGTGGTCAGGCCGGCCCGGGAGCCGGATGCGGCCAGGGCCCCCAGACGGGGCATGTGGTCGAGGAGCGTGGGGGTCAGGCCCACCACGTCCAGGACGAGCAGGGGCGTGGGGGTGGGGGTCACGGCTGCTCCTTGAGTCCGAGGTCGGTCAGCAGCTCGCGGGCGAGGGTGAGTTCGGCGGCGATGCCGTCGGCGAGCTGGGCGTCGGTGGCCGGGCGTTGGGCGGGGGGCAGGGCCTGCCAGGTGTAGGTCTCGACCTCCAGGTGCCGGGTGAGGGGGTGCGGGCGGTCAAGGAGCGCGGCGAGGGTGTCGCGCAGCACGTCGAGGGTGGAGGTCAGCGGCCGGGCGGGCGGGGCGTGCAGGGGGACGTGGAAGTGGGCGCGCCAGGGCACGGTGTCCGGCAGGGCGGGGCCGGCCAGTGCCTGGCCGAGGTCGTCGCAGCCGTGCAGCCTCTGGCCGGTCCGGGCCCGGGTCTGGTGCAGGAAGCGGGGTTCGTCGAAGGCGGCGAGCGCCGTGCGCACGGCCGTATCGCTCGGGTCGCCGGCGTGCAGGGCGGCGGAGAGCTGCACCTTGGGCACGGTGATGCCGGCCTCTTCCAGGGCGGCCAGGGCCGCCCCGGGTTCCTCGAAGCTGGTCGCGAGGTGGCAGGTGTCCAGGCACAGGCCGATGCGGTGGCCGGGCAGGGCGGCGAGCGGGGCGTGTGCGTCGGCGGTGGTCTCCACCGCGCAGCCGGGTTCGGGTTCCAGGGCGATGCGGATCGAGCGCCCGGTGGTGGCCTCAAGGTCGTCAAGGCGGCGGGCCAGTTCGCTCAGCTGCGTGTGCGCCGTGCGGGCCGCCCTCTCGTCGAAGCCGGTGCGCCAGGCCAGCGGCAGGGTGGAGATGGTGCCCTCGGTGACGTCGTCGGGGAGCAGGCGGGCGAGCAGGCGGGCCAGGTCGGTGGTGTAGGTCAGGCGTTCCGGCTCGCTCCAGTCGGGCCGGTACACGCGGTACTTGACCTCGTCGGCGCCGAAGCCCTGGTAGGGGAAGCCGTTGAGGGTGACCACTTCCAGGCCGCACCGCTCCAGTTCGGTGCGCAGCTGCTGCACGCGGCCCGCCTCGGTGCTCAGGGCGCTCACCGCGTCGCGGGCCAGCCACAGTCCGATGCCCAGGCGCTCGGTGCCCAGGCGGCGGCGGACGGGTTCGCAGTGCTCGCGCAGCTGGGCCAGGACACCGTCGTAGGTCTCGGCGGGGTGGACGTTGGTGCAGTAGGCGAGGTGGACGGTCGAGCCGTCGGGGTGCTCGAAGCGCACGGTTCACTCTCCCCCGCGGGCAAGGGAGTTGCCCTCGTGCAGCGCCTGGGGCTTGACGGTCTCAAGGGTGAGCCGGCCGCTTTGCCCGTAGAAGGCGACGGGGTTTTGCCACAGCACCCGGTCCACGTCGTCGGTGCTGAAGCCCGCGGCCAGCATCGCCTCGCCGACCTTGCGGGTCTTGAGGGGGTCGCTGTTGCCCCAGTCGGCGGCGGAGTTGACCAGGACGCGCTCGCTTCCGTACTCCTTGAGGACGGCGACCATGCGGTGCTCGTCCATCTTGGTGTCCGGGTAGACGGAGAAGCCGAGCCAGGCGCCGGAGTCCTTGGCCACGCGGACGGTGGTCTCGTTGAGATGGTCGACCAGGACGTGGCCTACGGGCAGCTCGGACTCGGCCACCACGTCCAGGGTGCGGCGCAGGCCGGCGAGTTTGTCGCGGTGCGGGGTGTGCACCAGGGCGGGAAGGCGGTGGCGGGCGGCGAGTTCGAGCTGCGCGGCCAGTGCGGTGTCCTCGGCCGGTGTCATCGAGTCGTAGCCGATCTCACCGACCGCGACGACGCCGTCCTTGACCAGGTAGCGGGGCAGTTCGTCCAGGACGGGCACACAGCGCGGGTCGTTGGCCTCCTTGGGGTTGAGGGCGATGGTGCAGTGGTGCGCGATCTCGTACTGGGCGGCCCGAAACGGCTCCCAGCCCAGCAGTGCGTCGAAGTAGTCGAAGAAACTCTGCGGCGAGGTGCGCGGCTGGCCCAGCCAGAAGGAGGGTTCGACCAGTGCGCGTACCCCTGCCGCGTGCATCGCCCGGTAGTCGTCGGTGGTGCGCGAGGTCATGTGGATGTGCGGGTCGAAGATGCGCATCAGGCTTCCTTCGCGGTCAGGGCCAGTACGTGGCTCAGGTCCTCGGGGACGGGCCGGTCGGCGGCCGTGCGTTCGGCGGCGAAGTCCGTGAGCATGCGGGCGAGTTCCCCGTCCCCGCGGGCCCGGCGGGCCAGGCCGGCGACGGCGGCCAGCGGCACCTGGGTGAACAGGCACTTGAGGACCGCGTGGCGCCAGGCGTGGGCGTCCAGGTGCCGGGCGGCGTAGGGTCCGGCGGCCGCGGCGACGAGGTGGGTGTCGTTGGTGCGCAGCGCGTCCTCGACAAGCGGCACGCCCTGGTCGGGGGTGAGCGTCAGGTGGGGCAGGGCGAGCAGCACGGCACGGCGTTCGGCGCCGGTCCCGCGCTGGTAGAGGCGGGTCACGGTGGCCGCGTCGGGGCGGGCCGTGTGCAGCAGGAGCACCCGGGCCGCCTCCGCCGCCTCCGGGAAACCGCACTGGCGGCCGGCCGCGGCGAACCGCAGCTCCCACGCCGGTACTCCCCCGCGCCGCGGGGCGCCCGGCCGGGCGTGGACGGCCTCGCGGGCGTCGGCGAGCGCAGCGTCCAGCCAGGCGGCGCCCTCCGGGCTGAGGCGGGCCAGCAGGTCCTCTCGGGTGATCAGCATCGGGATTCCTGGTTCCTTAACGGGACGGTGCCGGGCGGGCCGGTGCGGTGGGTCCGGCCGCCGGGCGGCCGGACCGGCCGGACCGGCCGGGTGTCTGGCCGGGTGTCTGGCCGGGTGTCTGGCCGGGTGTCTTGGGGCTGGCCGCGGTGAGCTGGTGGCGCAGGAACGCGATCGAGGTGGCGGCGAGTTCGGGCCCGGCGTGCGAGTGGCGGGGCAGTTCGACCACGGTCAGCCCCTGGTAGCCGGTGGCTGCGAGGGCGGCGAGTACGGGCGGGAAGTCGATCTCGCCGTCACCCAAGGGCAGGTGCTCGTGGACTCCGCGCCGCATGTCCTCGATCTGCACGTGCCGCAGCCAGGGACCGGCCGCAAGGACGCAGTCGGCCGGCGGCAGCGGTTCCAGGCACTGGCAGTGGCCGATGTCCAGGGTCAGGCCCAGCATCGGGTGGTCGCCGAGCCGGGCGCGCAGCCGGTGGAAGTCGGCGAGCGACTCGAGCAGGTGACCGGGCTCCGGTTCGACGGCGAGCGGGATGCCGGCCTGCTCGGCGGCGTCGAGGACGGGGCCGAGGGAGGCGCCGAGCCGGTCCCAGGCAGCCTCCTGGCCGGTGTGGGCGGGCGGGATGCCGCTGAAGCAGTGCACGGCGTGGGCCCCGAGGTCCGCCGCCACCTTGACCGCGGTGACCAGCAGCCCGGTACGCCTGGCCCGCGCCGCGGGATCCGCGTCGAGCAGGGTGGGCCCGTGCTTGCGGCGGGCATCGAGGACGTAGCGGGCGCCGGTCTCGACGGTGACGCCGAGGCCGAGCGCACCGAGCCGGCCGGCCACGGCGGCGACGCGGCCGGCAAGTCCCGGGCCGAGCGGATCGAGGTGCATGTGATCCAGAGTCAGGCCGACGCCGTCGTAGCCGAGGTCGGCCAGGACACCGAGGGCGTCGTCGAGACGCAGGTCGGTCAGGCCGTTGGTGCCGTAGCCGAGGCGGATGCTCATGTGGGGCTCACCTTCCGGGCCAGGCGGCGGGCCACGGGCACGAGTGCGCTCAGCAGCGCGGCGGAGCCGAGCGCGCCGCAACGCGCGGCGAGGGTGGCCTGGAGCGGGATCATCGCGCGGATGCCGCCGCCGACGGCCCGCTGGGTCAGCGGCGGCGACGGGTTGAGCGTGGCGTGCCACAGCGGTTTGGCGGCGGTGGCCACGTAGGCGCCGGCGAGCGCGGCCTGGGCAAGGCGGCGGGGTGAACGCAGCGAGCAGGGCGATGGGAGTGAGTAGGGCGAGTGGGGTGAGTGGGGCAGTCTGCTGCCGTCGTTTCGGGGTGGGGCCGGTGTGCCCTGAAGCGGGCTGCCGCCTCGGGGTGCGGCGGGTGTGTCCTGCGGGGGCCTGCTGTTGTCGTTGCGGGCGGGCGGGCCGGCGCTGGGCCGGGTGCCCATCAGCGCGCCGAGGGCGGCGGTCGCGGCGAGCGCGGCGAGCGGCCGGGCGGGTGAGGAGCCCTGGGTCTCGGCGCGGGAGACGGTGGTGACCGCATAGGTGTGGGCGGCGAGCGCGGCGGCGGCCGGCAGCGCACGGCGCACCGCCTGCGCGGTGGCCCTCTTCGTTGCCCGATGCCGCTGCAGGGCAGCGGAGTCGGCGGTGGCCACGGCGCCCAGGAGCAGGTCCAGGCCGCGGGCCGCGGCCATCGCCGCCGGGCCGGCCGGGGTGTGCTTGAGCTTGAGGTCGTAGGCCCAGACGGTGCCGGCGAGTGCGGTGGCGACGAGGGCGGCGGGGCGGCCCGCGGCCCGGGCCAGGCCCAGTCCGGCGGCGGTCAGGCCGGCCGCTGCCGTCAGTGCCTGGGCGGGGCTGATACGGCCCGAGGGCAGGGGGCGGTGCGGGCGCTCGGCGGCGTCCTCCTCGCGGTCCGCCCAGTCGTTCAGGGCCATGCCCGCCTCGTACAGGCACAGGGAGGCGCCGGCGGCGAGGGCGGTGCGCGCTCCCGGGCGCAGCCCGCCGGCCGCGGCTCCGGCCAGGTGGTCGCCGGGGACGGTGAACAGGGCGGAGACGCGCAGGAGTTCGGCCCAGTCGCGCAGTTGGCTCACCGGGAGGCGGCCAGTCGCGCGGCGAAGCCGGTCAGGGCGTCGTACTGTTCGGCCAGGGCCGAGGAGCCGCCGTCGGGGTCCTTGAAGTAGAAGCCCAGCTCGGTGAGGCTCCCGGTGATGCCCGCCTGGTGGGCGCGGGCGGCCAGGCGGGCCAGGTCCAGGACGAGGGGGGCGGCCAGGGCCGAGTCGCAGCCCTGCCAGATGGTCTGCAGGATCATCCGCGAGCCGAGGAAGCCCTCGAAGGCCACGTGGTCCCAGGCGGTCTTCCACTCGCCGAGCGCGGGGACGTCGTCGATGTGGACCTCGCCCTCGGGCAGAGCGCCGAGGTTGTCCTGAAGGACCCGGTTCTTGCCCGCGTTCTTCGCCGCGGCGGTGGCGGCGTCGGCGAGCGCCGCGCCGTCGCCGCCGCCGAGCAGGTTGGTGCCGGACCAGGCCCGCACGTCAAGGGCCCGCTGGCGGAACATGGGGGCGAGCACCGCCCGCAGCAGGGTCTGCCCGGTCTTTCCGTCCCGGCCCGCATACGGCACCGAGGCGGTGCGGGTCAGCTCCTCAAGGGCCGGGTGCCGCAGCCCCGTCGAGGGGGTGAAGTTCACATAGGCGCAGCCCGCGCGCAGGGCGGCCGCGGCATACAGCGAGCTGGCGGGCAGCCGGGTGTCGTCCGCGGCGGGGGCGGGTTCGGTGGAGGCGACGTTGACCACCACGGTGCGGGCCACCTGGGTGCGGCGGGTGAAGTCCGCGATGTCGGCGGCGAAGGCCGCGATCAGTTCCTGGTCGGTGCGCCGGTCGCCGGGCAGCGGTCCGCCGGTGCGGATCTCGCGGTCGGCGGCGGCGAGTTCACCGTGGACCGCCCGGGCCAGCCCGCTGGGCAGGACACCCCCGTCGGCGAGTGCCTCGGCGCGTTTGGGCAGCGGCCAGTCGACGGTGTCGTGGCCGCCGAAGACGAGGCGGGACAGGGCGGGCAGGCCGGCGGCCGTGAAGGCCTCGGTCTCGGTGACCATGCCCGTGGGCGGATGGAGCTGCGCGGCGAGCGCGGCGCACCCGGCGATCGCGGTCGTGGCGACGGAGCCGCGGGCCCCGATGAACCACACACCCGTGCCAGGCCCGCCGCCCGGCTCGCTGCCGGGTCCGCTGCCGGGTCCGCTGCCGGGTCCGTCGGCGGGTCCGTCGGCGGGTCCGCTGCGGGCACCGGGTGTCTTGGCATGCTCGGACACGGAAGGCCTCCTGAAAAGGGGTTTTCGGTTCTGACAAGCCGGGGGCAAAAGGTGCCGGGGGGTGGCCCGGGATCCGGACCCGCCGTCACCGTCACCGGCGGCCCCCTGGGCAGACGGTGACGGAACGGGCGGGCCGGCGGGCCGGGCGGGCCCCGCCGCCGGCCCGCGGGCGGCAGGACGGGGCGATGAACGGGGCGTGCAGTGGGCGGGTCGCTGGCGGGCTGGGCGTCGGAGGGGGCTGGAGGTGTTTGCGGGGCGGGCAAAAAAGGGGGGGCGGCGCTGCTGCGGTGTGCGTGCGGTTCCTGATCTGCTGCGGGCGGCAAAGGCGGTGACGCTGTGATCGGCGGCCGGCAGCTGCCCGCGCCCCGGCGCCTGATGGGCCCCGCGCGGGCCGTACAGGAAAAGGGGTTACGGACGAGGAGTTACGGAGGGAGGGGTTACGGAGGGAGGGGATGCGGAGGGGGGATGCGGAGGGGGGTTATTCGGTGCGCCGGTGCAGTTGTGCGGCCAGTTCGTTCCAGGCGGCTGCGCAGCTGCGGGCCAGGTCGGCGACGTCGGGGGCCCAGTGGCAGGGCAGTCCGCGTTCGAGGGTGTCGATGCTGTTGTTGTCGACGGAGTAGTGGTGCAGCCAGCGCAGGGCGCGCCGGCCGGCTTCGTTGAGCCGCAGCGAGGGGTCCTCGCTGAGTTTGGCGAGGAGTTTGCTGCGGTCCACCGGGTGGGCCCCGCGTTCGGTGCGGGCGGCGGCGGGGGTGCGCTGCCGGCCGGCGGCGGGGGTGTACGGGATGTACGGGGTGTCTTGGGCGGTGCGGTAGCGGCCCGGGACGGGGTCCTCGCCGCGGTCGATGCGCTGGCGCACGTCGCGCACCGTGGCCGGGGAGAGTCCGGTGGCGCGGGCGACCTCGCGCAGCCCGGCGTCGGGCCGGTCCAGGAAGATCGCGGCGGCGCGGCGGCGCAGCTGGGCGCTGTCCAGGGGGCGCAGCCGGCCGTCCCGGCCGAGCCGGGTGGTGGACTGGGCGGTGTGTGCGGTGGATGACTGCGCGCGGATACGGGAGACGGTCTTGTCGGAGATCCCGGTGGCGGCGGCGACCGCACGGTTGGACCAGTGCGGGTGGAGGCGGATGATGCGGGCGGCCGCGGCTGCCCGGTCGGCACGCGAGGGCGGCCGGCCGTGGGGGGCGCCGGCCCTGGCGGACAGGACGAAGGCAGCGGCCTTGTCGCAGTCCAGCAGCCGCGCGGCGATCTCGGTCCGGCCGCTGCGCAGGGCCGCATGAACCCGGTGGGCGCCGTCGAGGACGCGCAGGGTGGGGCGGTGCACGGTGATGGGAGGCAGCAGGTCACCACCCCCGGCAAGCCCCCGTACAAGATCCTGCCCCTGCCCCTGCCCCTGGCCCCGGTCCCGGTCCTGGCCCTGACCCCGGTCCCGGTCCTGGCTCCGGTCCCGGTCCCGGTCCTGCCCCTGACCCCGGTCCCGGTCCTGGCTCCGGTTCTGGTCCTGGTCTTCCGGGCGGGGTGAGTCCTCGAAGACAAGCGAGTCGATCCGTACGCGGGTGACCGGCTGCGATGCGATCCACAGGGCCGACGATTCGATCTCGTCGAGATCGGCAGCCGGGTACGTCAACTGCTCGGCCAGAGACAACGTGCACCTCCTGACAGTGATTCGGAAGCGGGATCCGTTTCCGGCAGCGGCATTAGTGACGGACTCCGCGCCGTCCGCGCACCGGAATATTCAACGAGTTTTCGGCATGCTAGTCGGCACGCTATATCGGATGCAGATTCCACCAGCGGGCCACAGTCCTGCGTGGACCGCTCCTCCAGGGGCTTTCAAGTCCGCTCGGCGGCCGGCCGGGGGAAATGGGCCCGCAGCGGGTGCCGGTGACAGCGGATCAGACGGGCGAGCGGCTGATGCCCCGGCAGATCCGGCAGGAATCCGCAGCCGCCGCCCGGGCCGGCAGTGCCCTGATGAGGGGGGTCGTCGTCGCACGGGAGGCCCGAACTCCCCGGTTCCGTCTGCGCGTCCCGGAAAGGTAATGGCGCGGGCCCGGGCAGGAACAGATGCCCGCGCGCGCACCGCCCGTCGGCGACGTTTTGCCGAGTGGACTCCTGCGTTCCGCCGGGAGGCATCCTGGAAGACCGCTAGAGGAATCCTCGATACCATCTCGTGTATATCTGCACGGAAGCTGCAGAACCCCTCGCGACTGACCCGAGGAAATGACGAAGGTCCGGTCCCGAAGACACTATATAAAGTCTCGTCACCGCTCTGATCCGACGTCCACGGAAACGGTATGAAGGAAGAATGGATATAAAAGTTCTGGGTGCGCTGAATGCCGAAGTGAACGGAATCTCGATCGTCCCGACCGCGTACAAGCCCCGCCAGATCCTGGCGCTGCTCGCCCTCTACCCCGGCCAGGTCGTGCCGGTGCCCACCCTGATGGAGGAGGTCTGGGGCACCGATCTGCCGCAGAGTTCGCTGACCACACTGCAGACGTACGTGCTGCAGCTGCGCCGCATGCTGGGCACCGCCATGGGAGCGGATCTGCCGGGCTCGGCCAAGGACGTGCTCGCCACCCGCTACGGCGGCTATCTGCTGCAGATCCCCGCCGAGTCGGTCGACGTCTACCGCTACGAGCGGCTGGTCGCCGAGGGCCGGCAGGCGTTCGAGGACGGCGAGGACGCCGGCGCGGCCTGTCTGCTGCGCGAGGCGCTGGACCTGTGGGAGGGGCCGACGCTGGTCGACGTCCGCCTCGGTCCGGTCCTGGAGATCGAGGTGATGCGGCTGGAGCAGAGCCGTCTGGTCGCCCAGGAACGCCGGATCGACGCCGAGCTGCGGCTGGGCCGGCACATCGAACTGATCGCCGAGCTGACCGATCTGATCGCCCGTCACCCGCAGCACGAAGGGCTGCACTCACAGGCGATGGTGGCCCTGTACCGATCGGGCCGGCAGGCCGCCGCGCTCGACGTCTACCGCCGGCTGCGCCAGCGCCTGATCGACGAACTCGGTGTGGAGCCCTCCCCGCAGCTGCAGCGCATGCACCAGGCGATGCTCGCGGTCGACCCGCGCCTGGACATCGTCGCGGGCCCGCGCCGCACCTCCACGTTCGACCTGTACGCCGCCTGACACGCAGGGGCGGCCGACCGGGCAGGGGGCGGCGGCCCCCGGGGCCAGGCGCCGGCGCAGGGACGGCGCAGGGGCCGCGCGCGGCGGGGGCGCGCGGCCCGGCGTGAGTGCCTGTTCCTGATTGCAGCCATGACATGGTGGCGACCGTGACGCGTTGGTGAACGGCTGGTTGTCGCCGCGTGCGGTCAGTGCCTCGGGAAGGACCTGATGAAGCTTCTCCTCACCGACTCCGGTATCAAGAACGCGAGCATCCACGATGCGCTGGTCGACCTCCTGGGCAAGCCGGTCGCCGAGTCCAGCGCCCTGTGCATCCCCACCGCCGGGTACGGGGCTCCCGACGCCGATCCGGGCGGGCCATGGCGATTCATCAGCGGACGATCCTCCAGCCCCATGACCGAACTGGGGTGGAAGTCGGTGGGCGTGCTGGAACTCACCGCGCTGCCCAGCATCGAGAAAGCGCGCTGGGTCTCCTGGGTCCGGGAGGCCGACGTCCTGCTGGTCAACGGCGGTGACGCGCTGTACCTGTGCCACTGGATGCGGGAGTCGGGGCTGGCTGAACTCCTGCCGTCGCTGCCCGACACGCTCTACGTGGGCCTCAGCGCCGGGAGCCTGGTGATGACCCCCCGCGTCGGGGAGGACTTCGTGGGCTGGAAGCCTCCCGCCGGCGGCGACAGCGCGCTGGGTCTGGTTGATTTTTCGATCTTCCCGCACCTGGATCATCCGGCCTGCCCGGACAACACCATGGCCGCGGCACGACGATGGGCAGCCCAGATCGTGGGTCCGGCGTACGCGATTGACGAGCAGACCGCCATCAAGGTGGCCGACGGCGTTGTCGAAATTGTCTCCGAGGGCCACTGGACCCTGTTTGAGCAGTTCGCCCATGGAGTGCCCTTTCCTGAGGCCGACATGACATGACGGTGATCGTGATGCCTGGGCGAACGGCACGTTGGGGGGCGCGGGCGCGCGATGGTTTGCCCGCCATGACTGAGCTCGGATCCGTCGCCTGGCCACCCGCCCCGATACGGACCGAACGGCTCGTGCTCCGCGAGTCCCAGGCCCGGGACCGTGCGGTGTTCATCGAGCTGTTCGCCTCGTCAGAGGTGCATACCTACCTCGGTGGCCCTCGAGCGCGTGATGAACTCGAACGCACGGTGCCTGAGGTGCCCGGGCGGCGGCCCGGGCTGTTCGTGATCGAGCTCGACGCAGCCATGATCGGCATCATCGAGCTCAACCGGCGCGACGCCGAGCACCGGAGCCAAGTCCGTCCGGACAGCGGGGCGGTCGAGCTCGGCTACCTGGTGCTGCGGCAGGCGTGGGGACACGGGTACGCCGCCGAGGCGTGTGCGGCGGCGCTCGGCTGGTTCGCCGACGTGCTTCCCGGTGAGCCGGTGGCGCTCTACACACAGACCGCCAACGACCGCTCGATGCGCCTCGCGGCGAAGTTGGGGTTCACCGAGGCGGAGCGGTTCGAGGAGTGGGGCGCCGAACAGTGGATGGGCGTGTGGCTCTCGGTCCCGCCGTCTGTCTGATGCCCGCAGGGCGGTGATCGGGTGTCACGGCCCGCGGCACAGCGGGCCGGTCCGGCGCGGCAGCGCTGGGGCCGCTCGTCCACCTCGGAGCCGGAGCGCGGGATCGAGCCCGTGGACGGTGAGGCTCAACAGCGGACGCCGAGCGCCCGCAGACGGTGGGTGCACAGCGCCCGCAGACGGTGAGTGCAGGGTGCTCCTGGGCGGTGGGTGCAGGGTGCTCCTGGGCGGTGGACGCCGGCTCTCGTAGCCGGTCGCGGGGCTAACGGCGTTTGCGCGCCGTGGCCTTGCTCGGCTCTGCGCAGCCCCGGGCGAAGCCGCAGTCGCCGGGCGGCCGGGAGACCTTGCATCAGACGGGCGCGCAGCGGGCCGGCGATGTACGAGGCGGTACAGGCGGAACCGGCAGAGCCGGGGCGGGCCGGCGCGGGCGCGGAGCAGGTCGCGCAGGGGCGGTGGCGGTCTCGCGGACCGGCGTGAGCGGGATGCCTGACGTTTCCCGGTGCGGGGTGCCGTCGAGGCGAGGGCGGCCGGCCGCAGTGCTCTGGGCGGCAGCGGACCTGGCGGTGGACGAGGGCGGCGCCACGCGTGCGAAGGCAGCCGCAAGGCCGGGGGGTGATGCCGTGGTTCGGCCCGGGAACAAGACCGACCGGCACACAGACCGGGCCCCCATCCGCGAGGAGCGCCCGGCAGATGTGCCGCAGCGAGGGCGGCGCACCGGGCGGCGCGGGAAGGTGCCGTACGGGCCTGGAGGATCCGCTCCGGTGCCGGCCATTGCGGGTCAACTCCAGGTCGGCCCGGTGGGTCAACTCCGCTACCGGTCCGGCGGGTTGACCGCCGGCCGCGCTGGTGCGGCCGCGCTGGTGTACGGGGGCTGGTCCGGGGCGGGGTGGTGTCGCGGCCTGCCGGGGTTCGTCCTGGCGCCGCCGGCGTCGGGGGTGCGTGGGTGCTCTGCCGGCTCGGCAGGGCGCCGGCCGTGGGGGCCGCTTGCCGGGTGTTGTCCGCTCGCCCGGTGCCCGGGGAGGGGTGCGTGTGCCGGGTTCTTCTGGCGGTGGAGGGCCGGCGGTGTCTGCGCGCACCGGGGTGTGGGGGGTGTCAGGTGCGGGCGGTGTTTGCGGTGTGTTTTTGGCGGCCTGTCAGGGGGCCGGGGACCAGTGGGTGGTGGTGGCCGGTGGCGGCTCCTTACGGGGGTCTTGCCCGGCTGTGGCCCGGCAGCCGGGCGGCTGCCGGGCCGGCCCGTGTCCGCTTGCCCCGGCCCCCCGTGCACCGGAGGGGGCCGGGGGCCGGTGGGGCCGGTGTGTCAGACCGTGCGGGCGACGCGGCGGCGGTCCGCGGCGTTGGGGGCCGCTGCCGCCGGGGCCTCGGGGCGGGCCATCAGTATCGAGCGCTGCAGGCGACTGAGCGCGGCGGACGGCTCCAGGCCCAGCTCGGAGACGAGCGTGGTACGCAGCCGCTGGTAGACGTCGAGTGCCTCGCCGCGCCGGCCCGAGCGGTGCAGGGCCAGCATGAACTGCCCGTGCACGCTCTCGTGCATCCGGTACTGGTTGACCATCACCGTCAGTTCCGGCAGCAGCTCACGGTGGCGGCCCAGGCGCAGGTCGGCCTCGATGCGCTGGTCGAGCGCGCACAGCCGCGCCTCCTCCAGCCGCCTGGCCTCCATGTCGATACGGATACCGACCTGGATGTCGGTGAGCGCGGGCCCGGTCCACAGCGAGAGCGCATCGGCCAGCAGGCGGGCAGCGCTCGTGTAGTCCTCGGCGTCCATGGCCCGGTAACCGGCGCCCGCGCGGCGCTCGAACTCCCGGTAGTCGACGGTTCCGGCCCGTGTCTCCAGCCGGTAGCCGCCGGGGACGGTGGCGAGGATGTCCTTGGCCGTCAGCCGCTCACCGTCGCCGCGCGCGAGCGCCTCGGCGATCAGCTCCCGCAACTGCAGCACATAGGTCTGCAAGGTGGTACGCGCGCTGCGTGGCGGCACGCCTCCCCACAGTTCTTCCACCAGAGCGGTCACGGGGACCACCTGGTCGGCGTTGAGAGCGAGCAGGGCCAGAACCTGTCTCGGCTTGGGGGCTGTCGGCACGATCGACACCCCGTTCTCCCGCACGGACAGCGCACCCAGAACTTCGATGTCCACAATCTCCCCCATGAGTCCAAGCCGGAGACCGGAACTCGGCCTAGACGCTTCTCCGGCCGAGGTCCGACACTCTGCCACCCTCGAATAAAGAGATAAAAAAACTGCGCAGTCGGTTTGTCAATACAGAACGGCCATTGTCCCGCTGGAGTGACGACATCCGGCCAGCGATATATCAGGCGGCCGCTCGTCCGCCCCCGTCCCGGCCAGGGCAAACCCGAAGGGTGAGTCTGAAGTTACGTCCACGCAGGGCACGGAGCAGCGAAAACAAGACGCCGGCGGAAGTCCGGAATGGTCGGCCCCCTGAACAGGGCGAGACCCCCGCCCCGCAGGTGATCCCGGCGGGAAGGGGGCGGACGGTCCCGTACGCCACGGCATGGATCCGGCCACGGCCGGCGGCACGGGCCGGCACGGGGCGCGCGGGCCGGCCACGGGGCGGCCGGCGCAGGCGGGCAGGGCGGTGCGGGGCGTCAAGGCACGCCGGGCGGTGCGGGGCGCGCGGCACGGGCGGACGCAGGCGAGCAGGCATGCGGGCAGGCATGCGGGCGGGCAGCGGTGCAGGCATGCGGGCGGGCAGGGGTGCAGGCATGCGGGCCGGGGCGGCCTCGCCGTCCGGTGCAGGGGCCGCGCGCGGCATCACGCACGTCACCGCGGGTGCTACTGCGGGGGGTTGCCGTGTTTGCGGGAGGGCAGGTCGGCATGTTTGGTGCGCAGCATGGCCAGGGAGCGGATCAGTACCTCGCGGGTGGCGGCGGGGTCGATGACGTCGTCCACCAGGCCGCGTTCGGCCGCGTAGTAGGGGTGCATCAGCTCGGCCTTGTATTCCTTGACCATGCGTTCGCGCATCGCGTCGGGTTCGTCGGCCTCGGCGATCTGCCGGCGGAAGATGACATTCGCGGCGGCTTCGGCGCCCATCACGGCGATCTCGTTGGTGGGCCAGGCGTAGGTGAGGTCGGCGCCGATGGACTGGGAGTCCATGACGATGTAGGCGCCGCCGTAGGCCTTGCGCAGGACGAGGGAGATGCGGGGCACGGTGGCGTTGCAGTAGGCGTAGAGCAGTTTGGCGCCGTGGCGGATGATCCCGCCGTGTTCCTGGCCGACGCCCGGCAGGAAGCCGGGGACGTCCAGCAGGGTCACGAGGGGAATGTTGAAGGCATCGCACATCTGCACGAAGCGGGCGGCTTTCTCACTGGCCCCGATGTCCAGGACACCGGCCAGGACCTGGGGCTGATTGGCGACGATGCCGACCACCCGGCCGTCCAGGCGGGCCAGCGCGCAGATGATGTTCCGGGCCCAGCGCTCGTGGACCTCCAGGTACTCGCCGTCGTCGGCGATCTCCTCGATGACCTCGGCCATGTCGTAGGGCCGGTTGCCGTCCGCCGGAACGAGGTCCAGCAGCACCTGCGAGCGGCGCGCGGGCGGGTCGGTGGTCGGCCCGCTGGGCGGGTACTCGCGGTTGTTCTGCGGCAGGAGCGAGAGGAGATAGCGGACCTCGGCCAGGCAGGTCTCCTCGTCGTCGTAGGCGAAGTGGCACACCCCGGACGTCTCCGCGTGGACGTCCGCGCCGCCCAGCCCGTTCTGGGTGATCTCCTCACCCGTCACCGCCTTGACCACGTCCGGACCGGTGATGAACATCTGCGAGGTCCCGCGGACCATGAACACGAAGTCACTCAGCGCGGGACTGTAGGCGGCACCCCCGGCACACGGGCCGAGCATCACGGAGATCTGCGGGATGACACCGGACGCGGCCGTGTTGCGGCGGAAGATACCGCCGTAGCCCGCGAGGGCGGTGACACCCTCCTGGATACGGGCGCCCGCACCGTCGTTCAGCGACACCAACGGCGCCCCCGCCGCGACGGCCATGTCCATGATCTTGTGGATCTTCGTGGCATGGGCCTCGCCCAGCGCACCGCCGAAGATCCGGAAGTCATGGGCGTAGACGAACACCGTGCGGCCCTCCACCGTGCCCCAGCCGGTGACGACACCGTCGGTGTACGGCCTCTTCGCCTCCAGACCGAACCCACTCGCCCGGTGCCGGCGCAACTGCTCCACCTCCTGGAACGAGCCGTCGTCCAGGAGCAGCTCGATGCGCTCGCGCGCCGTCAGCTTGCCCTTGGCATGCTGCACCCCGGTCGCCTTCCCACCCGGCCCCCCAAGCGCCCTGGCACGCACCGCCATCAGTTCCGCAGCGCGCTGACGGGCAGCCGCCCCCTCCCCAACGGCCCGGGGCATGTCATTCACAACACTCACGGCGTGTCCCTCCCTCGTGATACAGCCCGAAACAGAGCACCCCGCACACCGCCGGCCACCCAACAGCCGACCGCACAAGGAGCACCGACCCGACACACACCAGCCACCGACAACAACACGGCCAGCACCCCCCCCTTTCAACCACCGGCACCGGCACCGGCCAGTACAGGAACCGGCCAGCAGTGCGGGGTTGCACCCGCACCGGCCGGTGGCACGGGTGCCGGCCAGTGGTCACGGGTGCCGGCGCCAGTGGTACGGGGAGCGGTACGCCGCGGGCGGCCGCTCCGGGCGCCACCGCGGCACACCCGGGCCCCGCACCCGGCCGCTTTCCCCGCCCCGCGCGGCCAGCAGCGAGAGCAGCACGACAGTGACCGCGGCCAGCTCCGCATCGGTGGCCCGGCCCCGTTCCAGCCGCAGCACCGCGCGCACGCCGCCCGCCGGACCCGCTCCCCCCTCACCCCCACCGCAGTCCACCAACCCCACCGTCCCCACCGTCCCCGTCATCCCCGCGCCCCCTCCTCTTTCGGGCAACCGTCCGCCATGGCGCTCAAGAGGAACTCTGGGCCTGCTGGAAGAAGACTCGGCTCAGCGGACGCCGCCGTGCACCTGGTCCCCGAGCGCCACCGGAGCCAGAACCCGCTCGGGGGCCGCCGCCAGCCACGACAGAGCCAGCGACCAAAACCGCGTCACACGCTCGACCGAGGGCCACTCCGCATCCACCAGCGCAATCACCTCGAACCCGACCGTGGCCGCGACGATCGCCGTCACCGCATCGTCCACCGAGACATCCTCGGCCAGCTCCCCCGCCTCCTTCGCCTTCACGACCAACTCGTTCACCAGACCACGCCACCAGCCCAGCAGGTGCGCCTCACTCTTGCGCGACGGGTCAGCACTGAGACGAAAACCAGCCCGCACCACCGGATCATCAACCGCAAGCAGCAAACCGAACGCCGTACGGATCAGCGACTGCAGCGCAGAACCCGCCTGACCACGACACCCCTGCGCCAACTGCCGCACCGACGCAGCCGCCTCCAACTCCACCTGACTGGCCAACGCATCCTTGTCCGCGAAATGAAAATGCAGCGCACCGGCACTCACCCCGGCCCGCCCACTGATCACAGAAAGAGAGGCCACCACATACCCATCGGCGGCGAACGCCTCGGCAGCCGCGCGGATCAGGGCCTGACGCGTCCGCACCGCCCGTTCTTGCTTGACCATCGCGCCTCCTCCACCTAGTCACGATCTTCAGCAAACCGCACGCGTGGTATATTTATCAGATAAAGGTCGGCCACCTCCCGCACACCCCAACACCCACCCGAGTGTGCATCAGCAAACCACACGCCCACCGGAAAACAACCGACCCCAGCCACAACCCCACCCAGCCACCCGGCTATCAGCCCCGGCTTCCCGCCCCGGCTGCCGGCTGAGCACGCGAGGCGAACCCAAGAGCGGCCCGCCCGCCTTCCGGCACACGGTGCAGCCCCGGCACGGCACGCGCCGCCCCGCAGCCGGGACCATCACGGCCCCCGCCGGCCAGAACCAGAGCACCGACCGGGACGACCAGGCCCCCGACCTGCAGCACCGCCACCCCTCCCCGCCGATCACCACACCCCGCCACCCCCACGACACCACAGCCAGGACACACGGGGCAGGAGGCACGGGGCAGGAGGCAGAGGGCAGAAGGGCAGAGGGGCAGCAGGCCGCCGACATCACCGCCCCCCGCCCGGGCCCCGATCGTGCACACACAATGCCGCCGCACCAAAACCCACAAACACCGGCCCCCAACGACCGGGGCAAGCCCCCTCCCCCGGCAACAACACAGGACCATCCACACCCCCGACAACCCTTCAGCCACACCGCAACACAACCGACAGCCACGAGAACACACCGACCACATACAGCCGGGCACAGCCGCGTACGGCCAGGCAACAGCCGACGCCGACAGCAACACCCAGAGCAGCCCAGCGTGTTGGCGCTCTGCGACCTTCGGCTCTGACCGCGCTTGCGTGAACGTTCCTGTATGTTCACCCGGACTCGCTGAGCGCGGGTCGCCGGAGGCGGAAAAGATCGATCGTGGCCGATGAACGGCTTGAGGCCGAGTGGATCCGCGACCGGTGAAAACAGGCGGACCCGGCAATCACCGAACTGATGCGGCCCTTTGAGGCACGGCACGGCTTCCCGCCCGGCAGGAATATGGCCGTGCCCGCAACGCCGGCCAGTCACAAGGCGACAGACGCCCTCGTGGAACCGACCCCGATCCCCCCGGACCCGACCACGATGTACTGGATGATCGACGAGATCTCCCTACCCGACGCCGACAGCGGCTACTTCGTCCACCCAGCCTCCACAGCCGCACGACACGTCCGCGAGCACGGGCCCATGCAGACCCAAGGGAAAGAGCCTGCCCCGGTGTTCACCGGCGACGGCAGCGGCCATCTGTTCGCACCGGCAGGCTCCGGGCGAATCCGCAGGTCCACCACCACGTCGTGGCTCGACCAGTTCGACCTTGCCCACGCCGGCCCGCAGGAGTTCTCCGAAAGGCTGCTCCAACGCATCAGCCGACAACTCCGACCACCAGCCCCACAGAAGGCAAGGATCACAGCTGAACAAAGGACACGTACCCGAAGGAGCCGGGCCCCCCCCGCACATGACCCTCTTGATCGTTTCCACCCGGCCGACGTAGCCCTCAACTCTCCCCGAGCCCCCATCGAAGACGAGTCCGGCACTCACGACGCCAAGCCCCCGGCGAAGGAAAGCAGCGAACTCCGCAACCACGACAGAACGCCAGCGGCACCCGCATACAGCCCACAGCGACAGCAACCACAACCACAGGACCAGCCACAGCCAACACCGACACAGACACCGACACCAACGAGCGCCAGAAACCGACACAGACGCCAGCACCGGCCCACAGCAGCCCACAGCAGCCCACCGCAGCCCACCGCAGACACGAACCCCAGAAACAGCCGAGTACAACTGGCAGCGACAGAAACACCAGCCGCGAGGCCAGGGGCAGCCAACACCGACGAGAACGCCAGCGAGCCCGCACGGCCAAGACGTCAGCACCCGCCCGCAACCGTCACGGACCCCGTAGCAGTCGAGCACGGCCCGCAGCCGACACAGATCCCCGTAGCAGCCGCGTGCAACTGACAGCAATAGGAACAGCAACGGACAGCAACCGTGGGACCAGGGGCAACCGACACCGACGCAGACCCCACTGGCAGTCCGGTACAGCCCCCGACAGACACAGATGCCAGTGACGGCCGAGTGCAACTGGCGACCAAAGCAACGTCAGCCGCAAGGCCAGGGGCAGCCCGCACCTACGAAGACACCAACGAGCACCAGAAACCGGCGCAGACCTCAGCACCCGCCCGCAGCGGCCCGCAACCGACACGGAACCCAGAAGCAGCCGAGCACAACTGGCCACCACACGAACACCAGCCACAAAACCCGGACCAGCCGACACCGACACAGACCCCAGAGACGGCCGGGGCACAGCCCGCAACCGACACGGATCCATGGCAGCCAGGCACAGCACGCAGCCGACACGGACGCCAGTGGCAGTCCGCATACAACACGCGGCCGACACGGATCCCCACAACAGCCCGGTCCAACTGGCAGCGACAGGAACACCAGCCACGAAACCAGGGCCAGCCGACACCGACGAGAACGCCAGCGGCAGCAGGGCGCAGCCCACAGCCGACACGGATACCGGCAGCGGCGGAGCCAGCCGACACGGATACCGGCAGCGGCGGAGCCAGCCGACACGGATGCCGGCGGCGGTGGGGGCCAGCCGACACGGATGCAGACGGCGGCGCGGTGGGACCTGGTGGGGATGTCAGCCGGTGACGGGGTGGGACCTGGTGGGGATGTCAGCCGGTGACGGTGGCCCCCACAGCAGCCCACACCGTCCCACCCGACTGCCCACCCTGCCCGTCCGCCTGCCGCAACTCCAACGCCGCAGCATGCACTCGAGCCCCCCGATCAGCAGCCGTATCAAGCCGTAACAACACCGCCGGCACCGCAATACTCGCCATCAGATGCCCCTGCAAATCCGACACCCGCTCCGGCAGATCAGCATGATTCGTCATGATCTTAGACAACACCTGCACACCCGTGAACGCCCCCACAAACATCCGCGCCACCGCCCGCACATCCACATGCGGCAACAACTCCCCCCTCTCCTTCGCCCTCCCAAGAAGCTCCACATTGTGCTCCATCCACCCACTCATCGGCACCCGCCGATCCAACCCATCACACGGCGCCCCCTGATCCACCGTCAACCGCACACTCCCCGAAACAACCGGATCACC
>NZ_JBEXYL010000121.1:0-20940 GCF_040630895.1 Streptomyces sp. NPDC005728 | reverse complement strand
CCCGCCCGGGTGACGGGCGGGGCGCGTGCGGTCCGGGAGCGCTCAGTCCCAGAGCGGGTAGGTCATGACCTGGTTGAAGCCGTCCGGCCGGGCGTCCTTGTAGGTGAGACTCATGCGGTCGAAGCGCTGGACGTCCGGGTGCTTCTTCCACGGCTGCGCGCGGTCCAGCCGTACCGTCACCGGGTAGGCGCGGAAGGTGCCCGCCGCGCAGTAGGGCTTGCAGTCGTTGACCATGTTCACGCCCACGGCGACCGCCGCGTCCGGGCTCCACTGGGTCCAGTGGAGCCCCGTGAGACGGCTGTTGCCGTCGCCGCAGGCCAGGATGAAGTCGGCCGGGCGGACGTCGTGGTTCCACAGGCAGTCGACGAGGACGGGCTGCGAGACCTCGGCCCTCGGGGTCGGCGTCGGGGTCGGCGGACTGGCCGAGGCCGTGGTCATCGCCGCCGTGAGCATGGCTCCTGCAGCGAGGGTGACTGCCGTTCCCACCAGTGATCCGCGCATGGCCGCTCCCAGCCGTCGTGCCGTGTCCGACCGCGTGCACCTCGACGCTACGACCGTCCGCCCGGTTGCACCAGTCGCGCAGGTCGGGCGGCGTGTCAGCCGTGCTTCACGGTCAGTCCGTAGAAGGCGACCCGGGCGCCGTTCGTCGTACTGTTCGAGGAGGACTGGTTGTACGAGCCCGCCTTGAAGTACTGCTTGTACGGGAAGAAGGACGACGGGATGCCGTAGCGGGTGGTGGTGCCGTTGACGGTCAGCTCGATGGTGTTGCCGCCGGAGACGGCGATGGCGTAGTTCCACGTCTTGCCGACCGACACATGCCCCACGGTGTGCAGGGTCTGGCCGCCGGACGGCGAGTTCTCGGTGCCGAGCACGATGTCGCCGTTCGCGTGGTAGTACAGCTCCAGCAGCGGCTTGGTGGAGGAGCCGCCGGAGCCGAGGTGGATCTGGCCCACGCACACGTTCTTGGTCACGGCGACGACGCGCAGGGTCGCGCTCATCCGGTGGGAGCCGCCCAGGGACCAGTCGGCGGCGCCGCCGCCCCGGTTCATCTCCCGCAGTTCGGAGCGGGCGTAGTTAGAGTTCGGCGTGGTCACGCCCTTCTCGGGCGCCCAGAAGGTCATCGCGCCGTCGCGGGTGTCGGTGTAGAAGTACGCGTCCTGGTAGCCGTTCGCGCCCTGGAGCCGGGACGAGGGGATGGTGGTCGGGGAGCCGGGCGAGCCCACCGGCTCCTGGAGTTGCCATATCGACAGGTCGAAGTTGCCACCGGGGGCGACATGCGGGTCGGCCGCCCCCGCACTGCCGCTGCCGAGGACGGTGAGCGCGAGCGAGAGGCCGGCGGCGGTCGCTGCCGCGAGAAGCCGGGATCGGGTCATGTGGGGGGTCCTTCCGCCGGAAGGATGCGGCCGGCGTTCAACTGTTCAGAAGCGTGAACGCTGGCCGCATCCTTGGTCATCGGTGACCCGTGAAGTTAGAGGTCTGAACCAGACACGTCAAGAGGTTCAGCAGGCGCCCTCGTCCTGCCACGGACCCCACTCGGCGGCGCCGGGCGTCTCGTTCTGGGTCCACCACTTGGCCTTCCAGTTGTGCTGGTTGTACGACACCTCGTTCCCGGCCGTGTACACCGCCGTCGAACTCCAGGCGGTCTTGCAGGAGCTCGGGGTGGGGGTGGGTGTCGGAGTGGGGGTGGAGGTGGGCGGGGTGACCCCGGCGAACTGCACCGAGTACTTCGCGTAGTCCCAGGAGTTCTGGGTCACGCTGGAGCAGGTCCCGGACGTCCGGCCGCCGTTGTCGGGCGGCGTGCACTGGCGGTCGCGGTTCAGGGACCAGAACGTGAACCGATCCATGTGATGGTTCGCGGCGTAGTCCAGCACGGTCTGGAAGTCGGCCTGCGTGAAGTACTCGCCGGTGTCGCTGCGGCCGTTCATGCCGGAGAAGCCCTCGTGGGCGTAGGCGGTCGCCTGGTCCCAGCCGAAGGTGGACTGCAGGATCGAGTTGAAGTTGGTCAGCGCGCTGGTCTGGCTGGCCGCCCCGTTGAAGCCGCCGTCGAAGGGCATGATGGAGAAGTTGTTCGGGGTGAACCCCTGCGACTTGGCCTCCAGCAGCATCTGCTTGCCGAACCAGCCGGTGCCGTCCGCCGTGCCGGCCGTGGTCACGGAGACGTACAGACCCGGGTTGTTCTGCTGAAGGATCTTCGCGGCGCCGATCTCGTTCTTGATCGCCGCGGTGTTCTCGTACTCCGGCTCCTCCAGGTCGAAGTCGATGGCGTGCAGCCCGTACTTGGTGATGACCTGCTGGTACGCGGCCGCCGTGGAAGCAGCGTCCGAGCAGGTCTGCCCGAGCTTGGTGCCGCCGTATCCGCCGATGGAGACGGAGACGTCACCGCCCTTGGCGCGGATGGTGTCGACGACCGACTGGACCGCCGTGTCGGAGGAGACCGCGGCCGTGCCGCCCCAGGTCGGGGAGCAGCCGCCGCCGTTGGGGGCCAGGATGAAGGCCAGCTGGAAGGCCTTGAGGCCGGTGGCGTCCATGATGGCGGACGGGTTCGGTGGGTCGTTGTCCAGCGGCATCAGGTACGGGGCCGCGGCGTACCACCGGTTGCTCAGCGCGGTGGTCGCGCCCGAGGCGTTGCCCGCGACGAGCGCGGTCGTACCCGCGGCGGCCAGTGCGACGGCGGCCGCGGCGCCCAGACATGCACGAAGACGTCTCACTGCGTGCCTCCAGAGGGGTGGGGTGGGGAGGGGCCCCAGCCTCCGGGGTTGATGAGATCACGTCAATAGGTTGGTCTAGTCCAAAGTGCTCTTTGGACTAGACCATACGTGTTCTTTACCTAAGGCTCCTCATCGGAGGCGCAGGGTGAAGCCGCGGCCGAGCGGCAGGCTCGGGGTGCGCACGGTCGTCACCCGGGTGTCGCCGTCGAACGACCAGGCGGAGTCCGGCAGTTGCCGCCCGTCGAGGTACACGTGCCCGGGCGTCGTGTCGCCGTGCACCGTGAACCGGTACGTCCGGGCGTCGACCTTGCCCGCGTACTCGCCCCTGCTCGCGCCGACCGACACGGTCGTCCCCTGGGTGTCGGCGTGCACCGACACATGCTGGGTGGCGGCCGCGCCCTTGGCGAAGTCACGGGTCACGCCGTCGTCCTCGTAGAGCGTGTAACGGCTGGTGCCGTGGGCGGACGGATACAGGTCCCAGTCCAGCTCGTGCCGGTCGCGGGTCTGCCAACTCGTCGTGCCCTTGGGCCACATGGGGACGATCGCGCCGTCGCGCACGAACAGCGGGAGCGTGTCCAGCGGTGCGTGGTAGCCGTTCAGGGTGGTGGGACCCTCATAGGTGCGGCCGGTCCAGTAGTCGGTCCAGGTGCCCTTGGGCAGGTAGATGCCGTCGCGGGTGTCGGAGTCCTGGTAGACCGGGGCGACGAGGAAGTCGCGGCCGGACAGGAACTCGTACTTCGCCTGCGCGCCCAGCGTGTTCGGGTCGTCCGGATACTCCAGCCACAGCGGACGCACCGCGCCCACACCCGTCTTCGCCGCCTCGGCGGACAGTGTGTACATGTACGGCAGCAGCCGTTCCTTCAGCTGGAGGTACTTGCGGTTGACGGAGGTGTACGGCTCACCGTCGAGCCACGGCTGCTGGTCGGCGGGCTTGCCCGTGGCGATGTCGCTCGCCCAGCCGTCCATCGTCATGATGGCCGGCAGGAACGCCTTCCACTGGAGGTCCCGGGCGTACATCTTCGCGTCGTGGCGGTAGATGCTGCCCACGTCACCGGTGTTGTAGGCGATGCCGGACATCGTCGCCCCGGCGTAGGTCGGGATCTGCCAGCGGATGTAGTCCCAGGACAAGCTTCTGGTCGCCGCTCCACAGCACTCCGCACCGCTGGGCGCCTGCCCAGGAGACGGGCAGCCACACGAAGCCGCGCGCGTCGCTGTTGCCCTCGATCCCCGCCTTGGCCGCGTCGCACGCGTCCAGCGCGAACTTGTAGCCGTTGCCGACCCAGGCCACGTCCAGCTTGGCCACCCGCTGGCCCGCCTTGACCTGGTCGGCGAGCTTGTCGATGCCGTCCTGGGTCCACAGGCCGAGCTGGGCCTGGTGGTCCTGCAGGCCCTTGGCGGTCTGCTCCAGGTTCTCGTACCCGCAGCCGTAGCCGTCGTTGACCAGCATCCAGCCGAGCGGCATCTGGTTCTCGGTGTAGCCGTCGGCGATCTTCAGGGCGTCCAGGGTGTGCCGCTCGCCCCGGTTGGCGTTGTGCAGATAGCAGTCGGAGTCACCGGGTTCGAGGCCGTACACGGGCGGCATGAAGGGCTTGCCCACCAACTGTGTGTACTTGCCGATGACCTGCTTGGCGTCGCCGAGGAAGTAGTAGGCGTCCAGGCGCCGTTCCTGCTGCCCGGTGGTGACCGGTGCGCCGAACGTGTACACACCCGGCGCGAAGGTGTTGCGCAAGACGCCGTAGCCCGCGCTGGACAGGTAGAACGGCTGGGAGTTGTTGTAGCCGCCCTCGTTCCAGTCGAAACTGTTGGCCACGTACATCGTCTGCCCGCGGTGCGAGAAGCTGCCGTTCTGCTCGCCGCCGCCGAAGAACTGCTCGTCCGCGCCCCGCGTGAGGCTCTGCCGCATCCCGCCGGTGGACCAGCGCAGCGGCTTGTCCTCCTGCCAGATCCGGGTGCGGTCGTCGGGCCTGTACAGCCCGAACCGCAGGGGCTTCTTGTACACGCGCAGGACGGCCTCGGGGCTGCGGATGCCGTAGTAGTCGCCCGCGTCGAAGGACGAGGTGTGCCGCTCGAGGGTGGGCGCCTTGCGCACGACGGCCGTGCCCGCCGGATCGCTCAGCGAGCCCGACGGATCCGCCTGGAGGCGGAGCCGGCCTCCCGTCAGGAAGTCGGCGCGGGCCGTTAGTCCGCCCGCCCCGATCGTGTAGCTGCCGGCGTCGCCGGAGAAGGAGGTGAGATCCCCGGCGTCTGTGGTCGCGGGCAGGTACGCGGTGCCCGTGAAGGAGTTGTCGTGCACGTCGTACGGGACGACCAGGACGTGGTACGTCCCCGACGCCCGAGGGATCACCGTGGCCTCGGGGTCGGCGGTGCCGGCGCTGGACGCCACCTGCTTGCCGTGGTCGTCGTAGACGTACAGGTCGAAGTCGTCGGACGGCTTCTCCCACTTGACCGACAGCGGCACGCCGCCCTCGGGGTTGTCGTCCCAGTAGCCCTCGGGCACCGAGACGGTCAGGTCGAAGCGGTCGCAGACCTTGTTCTCGGGGTCGGCTGCGGCATCGGGGCAGCTCTCGGTGCCGCCGCCGGTGCCCTTGGCGTAGACCGGGCTCTGCCAGGTGACGCTGCTGTGGGCGGAGTCGAGTACGGCGCCGGCCGCTGTCGTGGCGGCCGCTGCGGGTGCCGGGGCGGTGAGCACGGTCCCGGCCAGGGCGGTCGCCAGCCCCAGCGGAACCCAGGCCGGCCACGGCACACGGTGTCGGAGTCTTCGCACGGCGGAACAGCTCCCATCGCACCATCGCGGACTGACTGTTCTTGCGCTGTATGCGCGTAAACGCTTGAAAGAGGCTTCAATCGAGCAACTTCACGCACGAAGCCTCGGGGTTGACGCAGGTTCATGTCAATACGACGGTGCGGATCACCGCCCGGACACGACGAAGGCCGGCCCTGCGGATGGCGGGGCCGGCCTTCGTGTCGACGACGATCAGTCGGTGGTCCTCCCGAGCACGATCTGGGTCTGAGTGGTCTGTCCGACCAGCCGGTCCCGGTCGTCGCGCAGGTCGGTCTGCACCACCAGGAGGGTCCCGCCGAGGTGCAGCGGACGCGCCGTCGCACGGACGTGCCCTGCGGTGACCGACCGCAGGAAGTTGGTCTTGGACTCGACCGTCGAGGTCCCGGAGGCCCCCTCGGGCAGGTTCAGGTAGGCGCACACGGCACCGACGCTGTCCGCCAGTGCCATCAGCGCCCCGCCGTGCAGCGCACCACCCGCCGTACAGGCCTCTGGGGACCAGGCCAGGCTGCCGACGGTGCGCTCGGCCGTGACCTCGTGCAGCTCGATGCCCAGCCCGGCCGCGAACGGCATGGCCGCCAGCAGATCGGCGGGCTTCGGGACGGCCTGCTCGGAGGGGGACATCGCGTACTGCCTTTCGTGAGGGCCGCGGCGTTCCGGACGTTGACCCGCCGTGGTGCCGCCAGGCAGTGTGCCGGCGGGCTCCGGAACGGACCCGGCCCACGGACGCGAATGAGCCAGTCAGCCCTCGGGCGACTCCTGGATCATGGCCAGGGTCAGCACGTGGCCCCCGATGCCCCAGCCGCCGTCGGCGACCTCCTCGACCAGGACCAGCGTGGTGGCGCGGGCACGCTCGCCGTAGATCTCGGCGTACAGGTCGGTCGTGCGGGTGACGATCAGTTCCTTCTGCTTCTCGTCCAGGCTTCCGGCGGGGACCTTGAAGTTCGCGAACGGCATGGTGAGTCTCCTTGTATGAGGGGGTGTCAGAGGGCGCTGCCCGCGGTGAGCAGATCCTCGAGTCCGGCGCGGCGGAAGAAGTCGACGCGGATGCGGTCGGCGATCGCGGAGACGACCTCGCTGCCGTCGCGGGTGGGGTCGACGTGGGTCCGCAGCGGCCTGGTGCCCGCGGGCAGATCCACCAGGCGTACGACCGCCTCGGCGACCTCGGCCACGTCCGCGTCCGGCGGCACCAGCGCCGCGAGCCGCTTGTCCAGGCCCGCCAGCAGGGCGCCGTAGCGCTCGTCGTAGGCGGCGGCCCGGTCGGTGTCGGCGGGGGTGCCCGCATGCGCGAAGTGGTTGGTGCCGGAGGTGAACGCACCGGGGACGACGATCGCGGTGTCGATGCCGAACCGGATCAGCTCGCCGGCGTAACTGACCGCCAGCGCGTCCATCGCGGCCTTCGCGGCGAAGTACGGCGCCAGGAACGGCGGGCAGCCGCCGCGGGTGCTGGAGCTGCCGATCCACACCAGCAGCCCCTCGCCCCGTTCCCGCAGGTGGGGCAGCGCGGCCCGGTTGACGCGCTGGGCGCCGAGGACGTTGACGTCGTACAACTCGGCGAGCTGCCCGGGGGTGAAGGCCTCGGCCGGGCCGGTGACCATGTGGCCCGCGTTGTGGACGAGCACGTCCAGGCGGCCCTCGGCGGCCAGGACCCGGGCGACGGCCGCGTCGGCGGAGTCCTGGGAGGTGACGTCCAGCTCGACCGCGTGCAGGGACCCCCCGTGCTCGGCCGCGTACCGGTCGAGCTCGGCCACGGCGGGCGCGTTGCGGGTGGCCGTCTGCCGGATGCCCGCGTAGACGGTGTGGCCGGCATCGGCGAGCGCGCGCACGGTCAGCGCGCCGAAGCCGCTGGAGGCGCCGGTGACCAGGATGGTCCGGGATTTTTTCGTAGGCATGATTCCTCGCTGGGAGTGCGGAGAGTTATTGGAGTGCTGGGGTGGCGGAGTGGAGGAGTACCGGAGTTGCCGGAAGCGGGGGTCGGGAGTTGTCAGACGATGCCGCCGTTGGCGCGCACGATCTGGCCGTTGACCCAGTGGCCGGCCGGGGAGGCGAGGAAGGCCACCACCTCGGCGATGTCGGCGGGCGTGCCGAGCCGCTCCAGCGGGGGCTGGGCGGCCAGCTGGGCGATGGTCTCCTCGTCCTTGCCGTCCAGGAAAAGATCAGTGGCCGTGGGCCCGGGGGCGACGGCGTTCACGGTGATGTCCCGGCCGCGCAGTTCCCGGGCCAGGACCATGGTCATCGCCTCGACCGCGCCCTTGCTGGCGCTGTAGGCGCCGTAGGCCGGGAAGGACAGGCCCACCACGGAGGTGGAGAAGGCGATGAACGAGCCGCCCCGGCGCAGCGTCCGGGCCGCCTGCTGAGCGACCACGAAGGTGCCCCGGATGTTGGTGCGGTGCATCGCGTCCAACTGCGCCAGGTCCAGCTCGGCGATCGGCGCGAGATACATGCGGCCGGCGGCGTGCACCACGACGTCGACTCCGCCGAACTCGCGGGCGGCCGTCCCGAACACTTCGGCGACCTGCCCCTCGTCGGCGACGTCGGCGCGCACGGCGACCGCCCGGCCGCCGGCCGCGGTGACCTCCTCGACGGCGGCTTCGGCCAGGTCGCGGTTGCCCGCGTACCCGACCACCACGGCGTATCCGTCGGCGGCGAGCCGGGTCACCGTCTCGCGGCCGATGCCGCGGGAGCCTCCGGTGACGATGGCGACGCGAGGTGCTGCGGTTTCCTGCGTGGACATGGGAACTCCTGAGTGCTGGAGGGGTTGGTTCCTGGTGGCACCTCCAGCCTGGGCCGCCGACCGAACGACAGCCACGGCTCGCCTCACCCTGGGGTTGGCAACCCCTGGTTCCGCGCCGTCGCAGGAGTGACCATGGGATCGTGAACCACTCGGAGCTAGCCGCCTTCCTGAAGTCCCGCCGCGACCGGGTCCGCCCCGCCGACGTCGGCCTGCCCACCGGGCCCCGCCGCCGGGTCCCGGGGCTGCGGCGCGAGGAGGTCGCCCAGTTGGCCGGGCTCTCCGCCGACTACTACACCGAGCTGGAACGCGGACGCGGGGCCCAGCCCTCCGCGCAGGTGCTGGCCTCCCTCGCCCGTGCCCTGCGGCTGAGCGGTGACGAACGCGACCACCTCTTCCACCTTGCCGAGCGCCCCGTGCCGACCGCCCACGGCACCGCGGCACAGGCCCAGCCCGCCCTGCTCGGTCTGCTGGACCGGCTCGCCACCACCCCGGCCCAGATCATCAACGACCTGCACGAAACCCTCGCCCAGAACCCCCTCGCCGTGGCGCTGCTCGGCCCGCCCCCGGCCGCCCGGGGCCCCGAGGCGAGCTTCGTCTACCGCTGGTTCACCGACCCCGTTGCCCGTGCCGTCTATCCCGCCGAGGACCACCCGCACCACTCCCGGGTCTTCGTCGCCGACCTCCAGGCGGTCGCCGCCCGGCGCGCCAAGGACGCCGACGTCACCCGGATGGTCAGCGCGCTGCGCCGCCGCAGCGAGGAGTTCGCCGCGCTCTGGGAGCTGCGGGACGTCGCACTGCGCCGCACCGACCACAAGCGGATCGTCCATCCCACGCTCGGCGTCATCGAGTTGGACTGCCACAACCTGTTCAGCGAGGACGGCCGCCAGCGGCTCCTGTGGTTCAGCGCCCCGCCCGGCACCGAGGGCGCTGCGCAACTGGAACTGCTGTCGGTGATCGGCACGCAGGACATGACCGTGGACCCGGACCGCTCGGGACACCGGCAGGGCTGACGGGGCGCATGCGTCCGCGCGGTGCTCGGGGGGCGTGAAATTCGCGGCGTCCATCCCGTCTCATCACGGATGTCCGCAGACCCGTGGCGGATCATCCGTCGCCTGAGGCACCCTTGACAGTGTGCGTACTGTTTCGCGACGTTTGAGCATCAACGCACGGCGGGGACCCGCAGACAACAGACGAGTCGGCAGGACGCGCCCGGCGCGTCATGGGGGGAGCGATCGCCCATGCGATCCATGAGCCATGATCCACACGCCTCACCGGCCTGTGCCGCACGCGACACGTGCTCCGTGGAGCCGGCGGAAGGGCGGTCGAGCTGAGGTGGAGATCACCATCCACAGACCCGGTGACCTGACCTCCGCGCTGCGCGAGGCCTGGCACCGGGCGATGGACGAATCACCCGAGTACGCCAACCCCTTCCTGGCACCCGAGTTCACGATCGGGGTCGGCCGCCACCGGCGCGGGGTGCGGGTGGCGGTCCTGCGCGAGGGCCGGGAGCCGGTCGGATTCCTCCCGTACGAGCGCGGCCCCCTCGGCACCGGCCGGGCCATCGGACTCGGCCTGTCCGACTGCCAGGCCCTTGTGCACCGGCCCGGTGTCACGTGGGACGCCGGGGAACTGCTGCGCGCCTGCGGGCTGAGCATCTTCGAGTTCGACCATCTCGTACAGGAGCAGCGGCCGTTCGCTCCGCACGTCACCGGCACCTTCGCCTCACCGGTGATCGACGTGAAGCCGGGGGACGGCACCTACGCCGAGTGGCTGCGCGGCGCCTATCCGGGGCTGGCCAAGACGACGCTGAAGAAGGAACGCCGGCTCGGGCGGGACATCGGCGAGGTGCGGTTCGAGTTCGACGAACGGGACCCGCGGATGCTGCGCACGCTCATGGACTGGAAGTCCGCCCAGTACCGCCGGACGGGACGCATGGACCGGTTCTCGCGGCCCTGGATCGTGGACCTCGTGAACCACCTCTTCCACCTGCGTGAGGAGCACTTCACCGGCGTACTGTCCGTGCTGTACGCCGGGGACCGTCCGGTCGCCGCCCACTTCGGCCCCCGCTCCAGCACGGTGCTGGCGGCCTGGTTCACCGCGTACGACCCCGAACTGCACTACTACTCGCCCGGGTTGATGATGCACCTGAGGACCGCCGAGGCGGCCGCCCGGCACGGGGTGACCCTGGTCGACCTGGGGCGCGGAGACAAGGAGTACAAGAACTGGCTCAAGACCCGTGAGCTGCGGGTCGGTGAGGGTTTCGCCGCCCGGCCGCACCCCGTGGCCATGGCGCAACGGCTGTGGCGCAGACCGGTGCGCGGCCTGCGGAACACGGTCCTGGCCCATCCGCGGCTGCGCGAGCCCGCCGACCGGCTGCTGAAGACGGCGGGCCGGCTGCGCACCGAGGGCCGGCCCGCCAGGTGACGCCGCGCGGCGCGCGCCCGTCGCGATACCCCCGCGCGCCGACGCACCGCACCCGGCCGGCGGTACGACCTCCGTGGCGCTCATCCGTGCGCCGGTCCACCACCGCATGCCGGCTCCTCCCGGTCCGACGTACGCCTCCCGGGACGCCCCGGCGTCAGTCGTCCTGCCGCACCGCCCGACCCACCTCCGTGCGCAGTGCCACGAAGGCGGGCAGGCCCCGCGTGGTGAGCTGGTCGCGCTTGCCGGGCAGGCCGACCGCCAGGTCCCGCACGACGCGGGAGCCGGGGCCGCGGGAGAGGACGACGACGCGGTCGCCGACGTACACGCTCTCGTCGATGTCGTGGGTCACGTGGTACGTGAACACCGGCGCGCCCGGGGCCACCACCACGTCGTACGGCGCCAGGCGCGCGGCCAGCGGGTCGGGACCGGTGGCAGGAACCCCTGGAACAGCGGGTGCGACTCCGGGAACCCGGAGCGGCCGGACAGAGGGCTGATCCACACCCCGGCACGGATCCGCTCGGTCGGCGCCCGGACCTCGTCCAGCGCGTCCTCGTCGTCCACGCCCGGGCCGACGACCAGGGCCGGACGTGTGCACGCGTCGAGCCGGGCGGCGAGTTCGGCCAGCGCGTCCGGGTCGAAGTCCTCGGCGAGACCTGGCCGTCCCCGCTGTTCATTGCGCCGGTCGGAGTGATCGGGCTCTGCGCGCAGGACGGGCACGGTGATCTCGCCGCGGGCCGGGCGGCGGCCCGGTCAGGTGTCCCGCTGATCGCCTCGACTCTGGCCATGGACCCGATGGAGAGCGTCGCCGCCGAACTGGGCAGCACGCCCGGTTGCTTCCAGCTCTACACGCCCACCGACCGTGAACTGGCCGAAAGCCTCGTTCACCGCGCCGAGCAGGCCGGGTACAAGGCGATCGTGGTCACCCTCGACACCTGGATCACCGGGTGGCGGCCCCGTGACCTGGCGACCGGGAACTTTCGTCAGCTGCGAGGCCACTGCCTCGCCAACTACTTCACCGCCCCCGGCTTCCGCCGACGGCTCGGCCGTGACCCGAAGGGCGATCCCAACGGGGCGGTCCTGCTGTGGACGCAGGTGTTCGGCAACGCGCTCACCTGGGACGATCTGCCCTGGTTGCGTTCCATCACCCGGCTCCCGCTGATCGTCAAGGGCATCTGCCACCCGGATGACGTGCGACGTGCCGAGGACGGCGGTGTCGACGGCATCTACTGCTCCAACCATGGAGGGGCCGCCATTCCAACGGTGGCCTGCCCGCACTCGGCGCGCTGCCCGACGTCGTGGCCGCTGCCGACGGACTGCCCGTCCTGTTCGACTCCGGAGTCCGCTCGGGGGCCGATGTGATCAAAGCCCTGGCCCTGGGTGCGACCGCCGTCGGCATCGGCCGTCCGTACGCCTACGGCCTGGCACTCGGCGGCACGGACGGCATCCTCCACGTCCTGAAGTCCCTGCTCGCCGAAGCGGACCTGATCATGGCCGTCGACGGCTATCCCACCCGCACCGACCTCACTCCTCAGAGCCTGCGTCGTCTGCCCCGAGAGGCTTCGCCTTGAGTATGGAAACCGATCGGTTTACGATGCTGGAAACCGATCGGTTTCATCTGTCTGGAGACTGCCGTGACCGCACTGAAGAACTCCGTCGTCCTCGTCACCGGTGGCAGCCGGGGCATCGGAAAGGCCTTCGTGGAGGAGCTGTACGCCCGGGGAGCCGGGCAGGTGTACGCCACCGCCCGCGACCCGCGCACCATCACCCACCCCGACGTTGTCCCGCTGCCCCTGGAGGTCACCGACCCTGCCTCCGTGGCGGCCCTGGCCGAGCAGGCGCCGGACGTGACCGTGCTGATCAACAACGCCGGCGCCTCCACCGGCGCCCGCGTGCTCACCTCGCCCCTGGAGGACATCCGCCGCGAGTTCGAGATCAACTACTACGGCCCGCTGCTCCTCACCCGCGCCTTCGTGCCCGTCATCGAGCGCAACGGCGGCGGCCACATCCTGAACGTCCACTCCGCGCTGTCCTGGCTCGCCGACGGCAGCAGCTACAGCTCCACCAAGGCCGCCCTGTGGTCGCAGACCAACAGCCTGCGCCTGGACCTCCAGTCCCGCGGCATCCAGGTGACGGGCCTTCACATGGCCTACGTCGACACCGACATGACGTCCGGCATCGACGCCCCGAAGGCGAACGCCCACGACATCGCCGTGGCCGCCCTCGACGGCATCGAGTCCGGAGCGCACGAGGTGCTCGGCGACGACACCACTCGCTGGGTGAAGACGGCGCTCTCGCAGGACCTCGCATCGATGTACCAGCAGCTCGCCAAGTGAGCCCTGCGTCCCAGGGGGTGGCGCACTTCGCGCGCCGGGCCCGGCCTCCCGGGACGCGACCGAATGTGGTGCCTCGGTTTGCCCGCCCCGCCGTTCATGGCGTACGTGTGCCTTCGGCCGAGTCGGCGGAACGGAACGGTGGGGTGGACCGATGGCACGCATACTGGTGATCGGCGGCGGCATCGCGGGCACGGCGGCCGCGCTGGGCCTGCACAAGGCGGGACACGACGTCGCCGTCTTCGAGGCGCACCCCGACACCGCCGAGGACATAGGCGCCTTCCTCACCCTGGCGACCAACGGCATGCGCGCCCTCGCCCAGCTCGACGCCACGACCGCCGTCACGGCCGTCGGTTTTCCGCTGACTTCCCTGCGCCTGCTCGACAGTCAGGGCGCCGAGGTCACGAAGGCACCGCTCGCCGGCGCGGACGACCCCGCCCTGCGCTACCGCTGTCTGCGCCGCGGCGAGCTGAACGCGGCCCTGCAGGCGGAGACGGTCCGGCGCGGCGTACCCCTGCACCACGGCAGCCGCCTGGTGTCCGTGGACGACGGCCCCGACGGCGTGACCGCGCACTTCTCCGACGGCAGCACGGCCACCGGCGACCTGCTGATCGGCGCGGACGGCCTGAACTCGGCCGTGCGCCGACTTGCCTTCGCGCCCGCGGCGCAGCCCCGATACGCGGGCCAGCGCGTCTTCTACGGCTACACGGACGGCGCCCCCGCGGCCGAGGGGACCGATGCCATCACCATGGTGCGCGGCACCGAAGCGGCCTTCGGGTACGCGGTCTCGCCGACCGGGGAGACGTACTGGTTCGCCCGCGTCGCCGGCGATCCGCTGCCCGCCGGCCCGCCGGATCACCGCACGGCCGCCGAACGGCGCGAGGAACTGCTCCCGCTCCTGCGCAAGGACGCCACGCCCGCCGCGGACATCGTCGCGGCCTGCGCCGACCGGATCATGGTCACCAACGCCACCGAGATGCCGCTCGGCACCCCCTGGCACACGGACCGCGTCCTCCTCATCGGGGACGCCGCCCACGCAGCCTCCCCGGCCACCGGCCAGGGCGCCTCGATGGCGCTCGAAGACGCCGTCGTCCTCGCCAAGGCCCTGCGCGACATCCCCGATGCGCCGACCGCGTTCGCCGTCCATGAACACCACCGCCGCCCGCGCGCCGAGCACAACATCACCGTCAGCGGCGGCATCTCCCGCGGCACCCACGCCCCGTCACGCGCCGGTTCCACCGCTCCCGGCGCATCGCGCGAGGACGACACGCTGATCCGTCAACTCGCCTGGGAATCACCGCTCGTTGACGCATCCGACCCGGAGGCCTGAGCGGCGCGCCGCCGCGAAAGTGCAAGAGGCGGAGCATGGGAGTCCATTGCCGGGGCGACCACCGGGCCCGGATCGTTCCGGTGCAACCGGCCCTTCGGCAACAAGGAGCACCCGTGCGACTCTTGAGCAGAGCAGGCGGCGCCCTGGCCGCGGCCGCCGCCCTGGCCCTGGGCGGCGGCACACCGGCCCCGGCGACTGCCGCGCCCCCGGCCGCCGACGCGACGTACACCGTGACCGTCGGGACACCGGTGCCGTTCACCCACCCCACGGACACCCCCGCCACCCCGTACACCGACAGGGACGGCACCTTCCACTACCAGCAGTCCGCCGCCCTCTACGGCGCCGAGGACCCGCGCACCTGGGACTTCTACACGGGCAAGGACTTCGACACCGCCGCCTTCGACAAGACGCTCAGCAAGGCGGCCGACCCGGCCAACGCCCAGGACCGCAACGACGACACCACCTGGCGGTGCAACAACAGCCCGACCGGCCGCGAGGCGACGTACGCCCCGAGCGGCTCGGGCTACGCCCAGAAGAACTACTGCGACCTGTCCGGGGTGTGGGTCGATCCCGACACCGGTGACTGGTACGGCCTGGTGCACAACGAGTTCACCCCGCAGCCCTTCGGTGACGGACTGCACTACGACGCAGTCGACTACGCCGTCTCCCACGACCGGGGCCGCACCTGGACCATCAAGGACCACGTCCTGACCTCCCCGTACAGCACGAAGCGCGGGGACTCGACGGCCTTCCCGAACCAGACGTACTCCTACGGCGACGGCGACCAGCGCCTCTTCGTGGACACCGCGTCCGGCTACTTCTACGTCTATTACGGCTCCCGGATCGTGGACAAGAAGGGCGGCTGGAAGGCCTTCTACGAACACGTGGCCCGCGCGCCGATCTCCGCGAAGATGGCGCCCGGCTCCTGGCGCAAGTGGTACGACGGCTCCTGGTCCCAGCCCGGCACCGGCGGCCGGGAGAGCAACATCGTGCCCGTCGACGCGGACCACCCCACCGGCTACACGCCCGTCTCCGGCGAGTACGACCCGGCCAACACCGGCACCGCCGCCGAGCAGATCGCGGCGGGCACGATGCCCCCCACCTCGCCGCTGTTCGTCATGAACGTCGCCTACGACGCCTACCTCGGCCTGTACATCGGCGAACCGCAGGCCGTGGACCAGAGCGGCGACTCACCGCAGTACTTCTACGCCACCGAAGACCTGGCCTCCCAGCAGTGGCGTCTCATCGGCGACACCGGCGGCTACACGAACGCGTCCTGGTACCGCTGGTTCCTCGACCCGGCCAACCGGACCAGTTCCACCGTGGTCGGCAGGACCTTCCGCTCGTACTGCTCCTTCGGCTGCTCCCACGACTCCTCCGGCGAGTACGTCGACGTCACCATCGACGCCGCCCGGCCCGCCGCCCCGCCGGTGGACACCACCCGCCGCTACCGCATCGCCGCCGGCACGGGCCGGGTCCTCGCCCAGAGTTCAGGCGGCTCCGCCACGACGTCCGTCGCATCCCCCACCGGCTCCTCCCGGGAATCCTGGACCTTCACACCCACGGGCGACGGCGCCTTCACCCTCACCAATGCCGCCAGCGGACGCCTGCTCGGCGTCAGCTCCGCCTCCACTGCCGGCCGTGCCTGGGGAGCCAGGCCGACCGCCACCGCGGCACCGGCCGACGGGCCTTCCGTCGGCCAGCAGTGGTTCCTGATCCCCGGCGCCTCCGGCGACGGCAGCCACCGTCTCGTCAACCGCTACAGCGGCCTCGTCCTCGCCCTGTCCGGGACGTCCGGCCGGCGCGCCGAGACCACTCCGGTGCGCAACTGGACGGACACGAGCGGCAGTTCCGTCGGCGCAGGCCGCACCGCGGCCGAGCAGACCCTGTCGCTCACCCCGACCGGACCGGCCCGCCGGCGGTGACCCATCCCGGGCCCGCCGTCCCGGCGGGCCCGGACCTATCCTCCTGGCATGCTGATCGACAACGGGGAGTCCGACGCCCGACTGGCTCTGGCGGCCGCCCAGGCGGGCGCGGACGTGGTACGCGACATGTACGGGGGATCCCTCGCCCGCTTCGAGAAGTCCGCCGGTGACTTCGCAACGGCGGCCGACCTCGCGGCGGAGCAGGCCATCGTGGAGGTGCTGCGCGACGCGCGGCCCGACGACGCCGTGACGGGGGAGGAGAGCGGCAGCATCGGTGCCGCGGCGGCCCCGCGCCGCTGGCTCGTCGACCCGCTGTGCGGCACCCTCAACTACGCGGTGCGGAACATGCTGGTGGGGGTCAATGTGGCCCTGCGGGTGGGCGACGAGATCACCGCGGCCGCGACGGCCGACCCGTTCAACGGCGAGGTGTTCTGGACCGACGGGATACGAGCCCGGGTCCGGACCGACGGCAGGGACGAGGAGTCGGCGCCCTCGCCCGACTCCCGGCTGGTGGACGTCAACCTCGACCCGCCGTTCCCCAACGCCCCCGGCTTCCAGGCGGTCCGGCTCCTGGCCGACCCGGGGTTCACGCAGCTGTTCCGGCCGCGGGTGGTCTCCACGACCCTCGCGGTCGCCTGGGTGGCCGCCGGCCGCCGGGCCGCGTACGTCACCGACGGCCACCTGCGCGACAGCGTGCACTTCTCCGCCGGGATAGCCCTGTGCCGGGCCGCCGGCTGCACGGTCACCGGCATCGACGGCCGGCCCCTGCACACCGGCGCCGGCGGGCTGATCGCGGCCGCCGACGCGGCGACCCATGCCGCACTGCTGGAGATGGTCAGGAACCAATCGCGGTAACCCTTGGCGGCGTACGGCTCAGTCGCGTGCCGCGGCCGGAGCGTCGCGGCTGGACGGGAGCGAGTCCCGTGACGGGGCCGAACTGCCACGGGCGCGGCGGCTGCGCAGCAGCAGGCGTCTCGCCGGGTGCTCCACCGCCTCGTACAAGAGCCACGACAGGGCCAGGGAGACAGTGAAGGCGACGGCGGTGACCGTGAGGCCTCCCAGGACCCCGTAGCGCGGCTTCGTCCCCAGCAGGTTCGTGCCGGCGCGCAGGACCAGCAGGTGAATCATGTAGAAGGCGAACGACAGTTCCCCCAGCCGCACCAGCCGCCGGTGCCGCCACAGCGACGGCAGTCCGTGCAGATCCGCGACGGCCGCCGCCGGAATGAGCAGGGCGAACCCGGCGAGGGTGCAGACGGTGGCGGAGTAGCCGGGTGTGACCTGCGGGATCAGGAAGTACCCGATGATCGCCAGGGCCAGCGAGGCCTCCAGACCGGGCCCGCGCCACCGGCCGAGCAGCACCAGCCGGGCCGTGACCGTGCCGAGGACGAACTCGGGGAGGCGGGCGGAGGGCAGAGAGTAGACCGAGTGGCTCATCCAGTGGTGCGCATCAGCCCAGGCCAGGACCAGCACCGCCACGACCGACACCCCGCCCAGGGCCGTCGCGCCCCGGGCGCCGAGCCGGCGCAGCAGCAGGATCAGCAGCGGGAACGCGGCGTAGAAGAACGCCTCGCAGGCCAGCGACCAGCTGACCGGGTTCAGCGTCTGCCACCAGGGCTGCCACCAGGAGTGCAGCAGCAGGACGTTCGCCAGCGCCTGCTTGGGCGTCGGCCTCGCCTGATGGGCCAGCGTGTACGCCATGACGAGCGCGACGGCCAGAGTGACCAGATGGACCGGGTAGATCCGCGCGATCCGCCGCCGCCAGAAGGCGAGCGCACTGTCCCGGGGCCGCGCGGACCACGTCAGCACGAAGCCGGACAGCACGAAGAAGAACGACACGCCCGAGGCGCCTGCACCGAATCCCCAGAACACGATCTGGCCGGCGTCGCCACCGAAGTAGCCGAAGTTGTTCACGTGCAGCCCGAACACCAGCAGCGCCGCGACCCACCGCATTCCGGTGAGGGACGGCAGGGAGGACGGGGCGCCGGGCGGGGAGGATCTGGCGGCGGCCGTGGCCGCGTCGGGTCGTGCGGGCGGCGTCCGGTTCGCCCGGGTCGTCGCCGTCGTCATCCCATCACCTGCCGCAGAAATCTCGCGTGGGGCATGAATTTCGCGTGGGGCATGAAGGGGAGCGTTTCCCGTTCGCCCCCTCTTCATCACGTCATGATGCAAACATCACACTGCTGGCGAACGACGGAACCCCCGGTATGCCACGGACGGTCGGACCCGGTGCATCCCTACGAGTGAACGCCCCCGGGCCGTTGCCGGCAGCCCGGCGACCGGCCGCGGCCGGTCGGCGCCACCTCGGGGTCCGGCGCGACTTTCGGCGTCCGATTCGCTCCCTTCGGCCGCGTGCCGCAGACCATCGGGGGACGGTGCCGGCGGGCCTGCTCCCGCCAGGGTGACCGTATGCAGAAGACCGAGAACACCAAGAGCGCCGGCAGCGCCGGCGGGATCAGTCGCGCACAGTTCCTGGCCGGGACGGCCTCCGCAGGGCTCGCCGCGGCGCTGCTGCCCTCGGGTCCGGCCCGGGCGGCCGAGGGGCGGCGGCACGGGCTGGGCCACCGAGGTGTCGTCTACACCGTCGGCGCGGGCGAGACACCGGCCACGGGTTTCACCACGGCCCGGATGCGCAAGGACATCCGCGCGATCCGCGACGACCTGCACGCCGACACCGTGGACGTCACCGGCGACGGCGTGGAGCGCCTCACCGCCACCGCGGCGGAAGCGGCCGAGCGGGGCCTGCACGTCTGGCTCCAGCCGACCCTCGGGGACGTCCCCGAACAGGACATCCTGGAACATCTCGCCGAGACCGGCCGGTTCGCGGAGCGGCTGCGCCGGCAGGGCGCGAGCGTCGACTTCAGCGTGGGCTGCGAGTTCTGGCTCTTCGTGCCCGGCATCGTCCCGGGCGACACCGTCCTCGAACGCGTCCGGAACCTGCTGGACGGCAAGGTCGACCCGGTCAGGATGCAGCGCCGCCTGGACCGCTTCACGGCGAAGGCGGCGGCGGCCGGCCGCTCCGTCTTCCGCGGCCGGCTGGGCTACGCGGCCGCCCAGGACGACCGGGTCGACTGGCGGCTCTTCGACATCGTCGGCATCGACTACTACTCGTACTTCCCCCACCGCGCCGACTACGTACGGGAGTTGCGCCGCCATCTGCGCTGGGGCAAACCGCTGGCGATCACCGAGTTCGGTACCTGCGCCTACGTCGGCGCACCCGAGACCGGCGGCATGGGGTGGAACGTCGTCGACCACGACAAGCATCCCGAGGAGATCAAGGGCGACCTGGTCCGCAGCGAACGCACCCAGGCGGCGTACCTCATGCAGCTCCTCGACGTCTTCTCCTCGCTCGACCTGTACGCGGCGATGGCCTTCGAGTTCGTGACCCTCGACGCCCCGCACCGCCCCGGCGACCCCCGCCACGACCTCGACCTGGCGAGCTACGCCGTCACCAAGACCATCGAGGACCGTCCTCACGACCCCGCGTCCCGACGGCACTGGGAGCCTAAGGAGGCGTTCCACGCTCTGGCCCGCCGGTACGCGAGGGAGGCGCGTCGCGGCTGACATGCGGCCCCCGGATCCGCGCGCTCACCCGTTCGGAGGACGCCTCGGCTCGGCGCGCCGTGGGACGGGGCGTACGGCCACATGATGCGTCCGTGCGCCCGCGCCCGGTCTGTCCCCACGCGCCCGGTCTGCCCGGCGTGGCCGCCGGCCCTGGCAGCCACGCCGGGCAGAGCTACGCACCGGCAAACACCGGGCGACGACACGAGACCAGAATTGCATTGTTCGTTTTCTTGAATCCTTCGTGTTTATGAGGGTAGGTTCGACCTCATGACCGCATCCCAGACTCCGACCACCGCCGAGGAGCTGCGCGGTGTCGGCCTGCGCGTGACGGCGGCCCGCGTCGCGCTGCTGGAGACCGTCCGGGACGGTGACCACCTCGGCGTCGAGGCGATCGCCTCCGGGGTCCGCGACCGCGTGGGCCACATTTCCCTGCAAGCCGTCTACGAGGCCCTGCACGCGCTTACCGCAGCGGGCCTCATACGCCGTATCGAGCCGGCCGGCAGCCCCGCCCGGTTCGAAGGACGCGTCGGTGACAACCACCACCACGTCGTGTGCCGGTCGTGCGGTGCCGTCGCCGATGTCGACTGCGCGGTCGGTGAGGCACCCTGCCTGACCGCGTCCGACGACCGTGGCTTCGCGATCGACGAGGCCGAGGTCGTCTACTGGGGCACCTGCCCCGACTGTTCCACCGGCCGCAGTTTCTGAGCACGTTTCTGAGCACCGAGTTCCGTCCAGTTCGGAAGGATTGCCATGACTGAGAACCACGACGCGATCGTCACAGACGCGAAGTCGGAGGAGGGAAGCGGCGGCTGCCCCGTAGCGCACGGACGTGCCGCGCACCCGACCCAGGGCGGCGGTAACCGTCAGTGGTGGCCGGACCGGCTCAACCTGAAGATCCTTGCCAAGAACCCCGCCGTGGCGAATCCGCTCGGTGAGGACTTCGACTATGCCGAGGCGTTCGGCTCCCTCGACCTCGCGGCCGTGAAACGGGACATCGCCGAGGTGCTGACCACCTCGCAGGACTGGTGGCCCGCCGACTTCGGCAACTACGGCCCGCTGATGATCCGTATGGCCTGGCACAGTGCGGGCACCTACCGCATCAGCGACGGCCGCGGCGGCGCCGGCGCCGGCCAGCAGCGCTTCGCCCCG
>NZ_JBEXYL010000120.1:0-21282 GCF_040630895.1 Streptomyces sp. NPDC005728 | reverse complement strand
TGTCGGTCGTCGTAGAGCCAGAAGGCGGTAGCCGGGGGGATCTTGACCGACGAGGACAGGGGGATGATCCCCAGCTCCACAGTGTCGAGCCCCACTGTGCCGGCGAGACGGTCGAGTTGGGCAGAAGATGTGGTCACCAGTGGTGGACAGATCGTGCTGTCGACTGCGGACTTGCGTGCTCTGGGGGCTCAGGTGCAGGAGGCTCTGTGCGTGATCGACCGTGAGCAAGGCGGTGCCGATGCCCTCGCCGCCGAGGGCATCGGACTGCTGTCGCTGCTGACGGCTGGGGATCTGCGGGCCGCTGCCGCCTGATCGACGGGGGTTTGGCGGTTACTCGGTCGCGTGCGTCTTGGTGATGGCGAGGCGGGTGGAGGACTCGTCCACGATGCTCTTCTCGTCGGCGAACGCGGCGATGAGGGACTGCAGGGCGATGTTGTTGACGGACCGGGGCAGGCCGCGGCTGGTGAGGTGGATCAGGTCGACGGCGTCGTCGGAGAACAGCGGATCGGATCGTCCGGCGATCGTCAGGTGGTGTTTGATGTAGCTGGCGGTTTCCTCCTTCGTCATGGTCGGCATCTGGTAGCTGATGGAGATCCGCTGGTCCAGGGCCGCCCAGACGCCGTGCTTCATCCGCTTGCGCAGGGTGGGCTGCCCGATCAGCCACACCGCGAATGGCGTCGTGGAGTCCATGTCGTAGTTGGTGAGCATGCGGATCGCGTCCAGCTCGTGGTGGTCCAGGAGGTGCGACTCGTCGATCACGACCGCGGGAGTGCGTCCACGTTCGTCGACCTCGGCGGCCAGCGCGGCGGACGCCTGAGCTGGGAGAGCGGCGGACTGGTATTTCGGGGTGCCGCCCAGGCTGGTGACGATCCGGTCGTAGAGGCCGCGCATGCCGACCTCGGGGTTGGGCTGGTAGATCACGGTGAAGCGGGCCGGGTCGAGGGAGGAGACGGCACCCTTGAGGGCGACGGTCTTGCCCGCGCCGACCTCGCCGATCGCCCGGTTGTTGATGCACCAGGCGATGCGGGCCGCGGCCTCGCGGTGGGAAATTTGCTGGTGGAGCATCGAGGGAGCCAGGTCCCGGCCGAAGGGGACGCGGGTGAATCCGTAGTAGCCCTGGACACGGTCGATCAAGGAATCCTCTTGGGGCAGGGGCAGAACTCCGCCTCGGCGACGGCCAGTTCGTCGGCCGTGGCCCGCTGTCCGAGCCGGACGGCGAGACGGACCGCGCGCAAAGCGGAGCGGACGGCGGGAGCGTCGAGGGCGCCGGCGTCGTGTTCGGCCCGGTGGCAGGCAGACCTCCGCCAGGGCCAGGGTCCGGTCGGCCAGCTCGCGGGGCGTGAGCATGAACAGGTCGGGCTCGGGGGGAAGTACAACTCCTCGGCCCGGGACGGCTTCACTGCCGGCCCCGTGAATCGTCCATCAAGGACGAGTAGTTGATGCCCTTCGCGGTGTTCGCGGTGTGTGCCTCGTCGAGGATCTTGAGGTAGTCGATCCCGGTCGGCGGCGCCGACTCGGCCGGCGTCTCCGGGCTCGCCTTGGGGTGGGCATGGCGGCCGACGTGATGCGGGACCGCCTTGCCCAGGGCCTTGCCCGACGCCCTCACCTCGATGTCGGTCAGGTCGAACGGGTCGAAGACCAGCTCGATCCTCATCCCGGCCAGCATCGGGGCGACCTCGTAGGAGTTGCCGTGCAGACTGACCGTCGCGGTCTGCGTCACCGTACGGAACTCCGACCACAAGAATGCCTCCCGCAGGTCCGCTGGTGACGGCAGCGGCAGCGGCTTGGGAATCGAACTCAGCCAGCGTTCGATCGGCGGCTGCCCGGTCTCCGAGTGCACCGCGCGGTGATAGACCGTCTCCACCCACGCGGTGAACAGCCTGTTCAGCTCGGTGAGATGCTCGATCTGGCCGACGCGTTCCTCGTCGAGCTCGACCAGGAACTGGTCACGGACGGTGCGGAAGAACCGTTCGATTTTCAGTTTCGTCGACGAGGTCAGCGAGACAGTCCAGCTGGCCCGGACGTCGCGTCGCTTCTTCGATCCGCCCGACAGGGATCAGGCCGTCGAGGACGTCGACGACGAACTGGGACGCGGGGCATGGCTTCGAACTCGTCTCGTGAGTCGTCGTTCAGCACCGTGTGCGTATCAGGTGACGGATGCTCAGCGATGGCTGGCCCGCCGGTCAGTCGATGCCTTCGATGATGCGGAAGTCGCGCTCGACGCCGTCGGGGAGGGCCACCAGCGCCTTCTGGTATGCCTCGCTCTCGTATGCCGCGACGGCCTGTTCAAAGCTGTCGAACTCGATCAGAATGACGCGTTGCGTGATTCCGGCCTCGTGGGCGACGACTCGACCGCTACGGGACAGGAGGCGCCCGCACCCAGCCTGGACAGCCGGACGGGCCAGCTTGTCGTAGGCAGTCAGCCTCTCAGGGTCGGAAATGGCGGGGTAGACACTGACCCAGTAGCCCTTAGCCATGGAAACCTCCTGTGTACGGCCGGACACGTCCGACTTCGAATTGACACTCAGATCGATCGATCCCGGCGACCTGTACTGCGGTCAGTTGAATCGTCATATGCGCAGGTTAGGGCTTGATGTGCGGTCGAGGGAAAGACCGGTACGGGATAGACTCAGAACGGATCGTTATCAATCGGCAGGGAGGGCACGTGGCGCCGGATACGGTGAGCCTGCGGTACTTCCTGGTGCTGGCGCAGGAGTTGAACTTCACCCGCGCGGCCGCACGGATCGGTATCGCACAGCCCGCACTCAGCGCCCGGATGCGCCGATTGGAGGCGGAACTCGGTACGGCCCTGCTGGTCCGCAACACGCGTAGCGTCGTATTGACCACGGCCGGTGCGGCTTTGGCGGAGTCCGCGCCGCCCGCGCTGGCGGCGCTGGACCGGGCATGGGACACCGCCCGGAGCGCGGCGGCCGGTGAACTGGGCACGCTGCGCATCGGATACAGCCTCAGCACCGGGGCCGAGACGGCACCGGCCCTGGTGGACAGGCTGATTCGCGGCAACAGCGGACTCGAGGTCTGCGCGGTCCCGATGGCGACACCGGAGATCTCCCCCGCGGTCGCCGACGGCCGCATCGATGCCGGGATCACCCGCGGTGAACAGCCGGGCCGTGGCGTGCGCCGGTTCCTGCTGCGGCGTGCGCGCGTCGGGGTCCAGCTGGCGCAGCACCATCCGCTGGCCGAACACCCGGAGATCGAGATCGCCGACGCGGCCGCGTATCCGCTGCGACTCCCGGACCGTGCGGCCAACCCCGTGATCCACGATCAGCTGTCCGCACTGTTCCGAGACACCCGACCACACCCCCGATTCCACACGCCCGCAGTCTCTTTCGACATGTCTCAGCGCGACCTGCGCGACGGGGTCACCCTTGCCCCGGCCGGAGAAGCCGCAGCCACGGCACAACCGGCCGGTCTCACCTGGCGACCGCTGCGGGGCGCGCCCAGCCTGACGATCCACCTGGTCCTCCCACGCGAGCAGTCACCACTACACCGCCGCATCCGTGCCGTCGCCAAGACCCTGGCGCACGAGCTGCACTGGCTGCCGGACTGACGCGCAAGAGGTCAAGCGAGACGGACGCCTGCGGTGGCGAGGCCGAAGACCCTGCCCCCGGCGGACTTCGCGGTGATGACGACGACGGCGGTCTTGCTGAATGTCCGACACGACCTCGCTACGCCGGCGGATCAGCATCCGATGATGGCCCCGGGTCCGGTCCGAGTCGTACACCGCGGACGTCCTCGCCCAGCCCGAGATCTCGGCGGATACCGCGCCTTCGCCGACGCCGAACCGGACAAGCACGGGTAACCGGCGGGAACGCCCGCCGTCAACGGCGTCCATGACGTCGGTCAATGCTTAACGCCAACCACTGTTCCATTGCTCCCCGAGGCCGGAAATGGCCACGCTCCTGAGACAGAAGCATGGCCATCGGCGTGAGAATGAGCAGAGAGCGGCAGGCCACAGCGTCGGCATGTGACGCGCGTTCTGAGATCCCATATCAGCTGTGGGATCTCAGATCGGCTGGCCGAATCTCACGGCCGGTGGCCATTCCGTGGCCGATCGGCCACGGAACTGAGACTGGCTGGGCGGCCTGTTGCGCTCAGCCGCTCCGTGGCGGACGCCCCGCCGACTGCCAGCCGCCGTGTGATCCGGTTGAACAAGTCCGTCAGCGGCTCGCCGACGTCCTGACCGAACTCGGTCAGCCCGTAGGTGACTTGGGGTGGCGTCGTCGGCGCAACCTCCCGCCGGACCAACCCGTCCTGGACCAGCGCGCGCAGGGTCTGAGCGAGCATCTTCTCGCTGATGCCCTGGATGCTGTCGCGCAACTCGTAGAACCGAAGGTCGTTGCTCCGCAACGAGATCAGCACCCAAATGCCCCACCTACTGGTCACGTGGTCGACCACGTCGCGCGCGGGGCAGTCGGTGTGAAACACGTCATACCGATTGCTCGTTCCGGCCTGCGTCAGCTGCGCGCCTTCCCTCATGTCCGGAGCTTACCTCTGGGTATGTCCTTACGAAAAGTAAGCCCTACTCCTAGCGTCAATTGCCGCAGCGCACAACGGACTAGGAGCTGAACATGATTGTGGTGAGCGGGGCTACCGGAAATGTGGGCCGGCCTCTGACGCGGGCCCTGGCCGAGGCGGGCGAGCGGGTGACAGCGGTGTCGCGGCACGCGGTGGAGGTGCCGGACGGCGTCCGGCACGTGGCGGCCGATTTGGCCGAACCGGTGGGCCTCGCGGCCGCGTTGGACGGCGCGAAGGCGCTGTTCCTCCTGCTCTCCGGCGACCTGCACGCCCCCCAAGCGAGGCCGGCCGACATCATCGGCCTGGCCGCGGCCAGTGGGGTCCGCCGGGTCGTCCTGCTGTCTTCGCAGGGTGTGGCGACCAGGCCGCTCGGCCCGTCGCGGGTCGCGATGCGCGCGGTGGAGGACGCGCTGAGAGAGTCCGGCCTGGACTGGGCCGTCCTGCGACCGGGCGGCTTCGCCTCCAATGCCTTGGCCTGGGCGGAGTCCGTCCGCATGCACGGGACGGTCGCCGCACCCTTCGGCGACATAGGGGTGCCGGTCATCGACCCGGTCGACATCGCAGAGGTCGCGGCGGCCTGTCTGCTGAATGACCGGCACACCGGCGGAATCTTCGAGCTGACCGGGCCGGAGGTGATCACGCCCCGTCAACAGGCGGTAGCCATCGCCGCCGCCCTCCACTCGCCGGTACGGTTCCACGAACTCACCCGCGACGAGGCCAAGGCCACGATGACCCAGTTCGTGCCGGCGGAACTCGCCGACGACACCCTGGACATCATCGCTGCCCCGAACCCGGCCGAACTGCGGATCAGCCCGGACGTGGAACGAGTCCTCGGCCGCGCCCCACGCCCCTTCAATGACTGGGTCGACCGCAACATCGCGGCATTCCGCTGAGACACAACTCCACTGAAACGCCCGGGCAGCCTCGTGCGACTACGGCCGCACGGGGCGGCCCCGTCACCGCCCACCACCAACCAGAGCTCAAGAGCCGGAGCGATCTGACAGGGTCCTACTGGTGTCCTGCGACGGAGATCCGTGGGCAGGAGCGGGCGAGGGAGTCGAGGATCTCTCCGGCTGTTTCGGTCCCGGTGAACGGGTCGAGTTCTCGTTCCACTGGCTTGACTCAGGCGCGGACGTCAGCTCCCAGGAAGAAAAACTATGTCCTGTGGATGGCCTCCTGCGGGCCGGCCGCCCGCTCCTCGTGGCCGGCCCGCGGATTCGGACGCAACCGTGAGACTGGCTGGCGTGGACACGGCGTGAGACACCAGGACCAGCCGCAGCTCACAGCCCCACAATAGGACACGAACCGCGAGACCCTACATCAGCCTAAGAACGCCGCAGGAGTCCCGCGCTTCGAGGAAAGGAACGGGCTGGAGGCGGTGGCTGCTGAGTGCCTTCGCCAGCCCCCCGGACCCCCCGCTTCCGCGGCACCGGCCGGCGCGGTGAGGAAGCGATGCGTGGGGGCCGGTGCGTGCCGGACGGCACCGCGGCGGTGTGCTGCCCTCGCCAGGCTACCGGGCCAGCGTGACGGTGATCGGCACGTCAGGGCATCGGCCAAGTTCCTCGGAGAGCGAGGCCCGCTCTGCCGGGTCGATGCTCAGGCCCGATCCAGCCCGACCTGATCATCCCCACCGGCAAGCGCAAGGGACAGAACCCCTCTGTTGCGAGTATCTACCGGGCGCTTACCGAACACGCCAAACGCGAGGCGTACTCCGAAGCCGTCGCCCAGGCCCACACCGACTTCGCCACCCTCCAGACCAGCGAACTCCCCAGCCCGCGCGTGGCGGCTCGATGACGCGGCACCGCGTCAGCCACTACCGCTACAGCGTGTTAAGTAGGTGTTCTTCTTCCTCCCGGCTATGACCGGTAGAACGGGGTCTGCGGATCAGCCTCCTGACGGCAGGTGCGTCTCGCGTCGGTCGTGTTCCTAACCGGCTTCTGGCGTGCCCAGGCCCGCTCGATCTCGGCGGCCGGAAATGGCGTCCGCTTGCTCTCGGTGAGCAGACGACGGGCGAATTCGCCGAAGACCACGGCAGTGCGGGAATGCCGGTCGATGATCGCGGCGATCTCGCGCGGGACGTCACCGGGCTGGTGGCCTGCGATCCACTCGCGCAGGAACGCCTCGTGTTCCATATCGCCGCGCAGGCCATCGGGCAGGTGGTGGCGGAGCAGATGGCTTATGGTGTGGCAGCGGTCATACACGAGGTGATTAGAGAGGAACTCCGTTTCGGTTGCTGACAGTTCGAAGCGGGAGCTCAGGGCGAGTCCGAAGTCCGCGAAGTACACCAGTTGACCGTCGGTCAGGACATTGGCGAAGTGGGCGTCGAAGTGGACGAGTCCGTGCGAGCTCATGAAGGCGGTGCCGCGCGCCAGGGCTTGCTCCACCCACGGGTACGGCGAGCTCTCCCCGCCCTCCGGCGCGGCGGTCCGGTGGTCGTGCAGCCAGCTGGCGAGTGTCTGCGGGACGTGTTCCAGGAAGAGAACCAGGCTGGACGAAGACTGGCCGATAGCCTCCAGCCGCCCACGCACGGCCGATGATCCTTCCCAGTGCACGACCGCCCCGTCGATGCCCCCGAACTCGTCGGCGACCCTTTCGGGAGGGGAGTCGGGCAGGATGCGCCAGTGGTACATCAGCGGAAAGCCCTCGTACTCGTTCCCGAGGACCCAGTTGGTGGTCATGACATGCACGGCCAGCTCCCGCCAGGCCCCGAACCCCGCTGAGCCCACCCCGTACTGGTAGAACATCGGCAGTCCGAAGAGGTTCGCCGTCGACTGCGCGTTCTCCGGCCGCAACTCGGTGTCCGTCAGCGGGATCCGCTTGACGAACACCCGCGTGCCGTCGATGTCCAGCTCCGCCGACCTGCCGCCGATGCCGGACCCAAGCGGGTCGGCTGCAGCCACCACCTCGCCGAGCCGACGGTCACTGAACAGGGACAGGTGCGTGGCCACGGTCCCATAAGTGGCGAGCCGCGCGGCATACCGCGGGTCCGGGTGGTGCATGGACGACTCTGGGTGCCCGGAACCAGGGCTTTGGTGATCTCGCGACACGTTGTCGAGCCTATCCGCCAGGCCTGCGGAAGGAGCAGGTACGCGAAGTCGCCCGGAACGCTGGCCCCGGACGCCGCCTCAGATGATGACACGCCCCCGGCACCGATCTCTCACGGTCACGACTGCAAGCGTTCTAACTGCACAAACGGCATCCGTTCACCCCGTCCCCGCCTGGTCGTACTCGACGTGCAGACCACCACGCTCACCGATGCATGGGCCGTCCAGATCGGCCTGACAGACCGCCACGGCAACGTGCTCTTCAACGAACACCTCAACCCGCTCGCCGACATCGCTCCCGCAGCAACAGCGCTGCACGGCATCACCCCGCAGCAAGCTGCGACCGCACCACCCTTCGCCGCGTTCGTTCCGCACCTCGCTCAGCTCCTGTACCGCCGCCGCTGTCTCACCTACAACGCAGCCTTCGACCGCACCGTCTTGGAGCGTGAGCTGTACAGGTACTTCCGCAGTACAACGCAGGCCCAGGCCTGGCTGGGACAGTGCACGTGGGTGGACGCGATGCGGCCGTACGCTGCATGGAAGGGCCTGTGGTCAGCCCACCACCATTCCTACCGCTATCAGCCCCTAGGCAGCAGCTACGAGGCCGTCACCAACTGCCGACTCCTACTGACCACACTCGAGCAGGTCAGATGACAGTCGGCCATCCGATTACAGGGGTTGCTCACCCCAGGTGTAGACACCCCTCTCCAGCAGGGTGAACCTCCAGGTCGCCGTCGGTGAGTCCTCCCCAGTGACGGCGGTGCACGCGGCCGGCTGGACCGAGTCCTACGCCTACGACGAGACGGGCAACCAGACCCAGGCCTCGTGGCCGACCGGGCACCCGGGGCAGGAAGCGGTGGGATCCCGGTCGTACACGGGTACCCGCTTGACCCGAGCTGGCAACGTCCGCTACGAACACGATGCCCTGGGCCGCATCACCCTCCGTCAGAAGACCCGTCTGTCCCGCAAGCCGGACACCTGGCGCTACGAATGGGACGCAGAGGACCGCCTGAACTCGGTGGTGACCCCCGACGGCACCCGCTGGCGCTACACCTACGACCCCTTGGGCCGCCGCACCGCAAAACTGCGCCTGGCACCAGACGGCGAAACCGTCGTCGAACGGGTGGTGTTCACCTGGTGAAGTGTCGGTATTCGAGAGTTGCAGTATTCCGGGACTGGTGAGCTCGCATGTTCAGGTGTCGCGTATTCGCGGCTGAGCCCAGATGGGGCTCGCGCTGAGCGATCTGCGCGAGCTCGGCGGCACCCGGCAGTCTGCTCGTCGGCGATTGACATGATGGGCGGCGGCAAGTCTCAGGTGTCTCTAGAGGAGCGACCATGGTGTTCAAGACCGGAGTCGCCGAACGGGACGAGTGGTGCTATTCGCCGACCGTCGGCGTCGGACCGCTCCGGTTCGGTATGACCGTCGACGAAGTAGTCGAGGCGGCTGAGATGCTCGGGCAGACGAAGGTCAGAGATTGTGCACAGGACCACGCGCTCTTCACGCCGACTTGGAAGGTCGAAGTCCACCGTCGCGGGGTGGCTCCTTCACCGACTGCCGTGACGGCCTATGTGAGCCAAGCTGTGGGGCTGTTCTGCATCGCTGCCGACGCCGTGCACGGCCCTCAGGTCGCGTATGACGGACTCCCGCTGGTCGGGAGAGACCTGTCGGAGCTGGAGAGCGAAGCAATCGCGTATGCCGAGGCAATGGACGTGCACTTTCGCTACACGCCCGAGGGCTACGCAGGACCGGATGATCCCGGGGTCGTGATGCGCGGGCAACTAGTTGGTCTGGTCCTCCGATCGCGTCCGTTGTTCATGGTGACGCGCGACGGCGCGAATACTGAATGGGACTCGATGCCCTCCGAGGAGTACCGCGTCAACGGTCAGTCCGGCGAATAGCACCACTCGTCCCGTTCGGCGACTCCGGTCTTGAACACCATGGTCGCTCCTCTAGAGACACCTGAGACTGTCTACGGCGCAGTGCTTGGTGTCCATCAGTTGGCCTCTGCCAGGGTCTCGGTGGTGCGCGGGGAGCGGGGTCGGGTGGTGCGCTGGGCGAGCTCAAGCAGCTCGAGGTTGCGCCGCTGCTGGGCGGGCGTGAGCGGACGGGCCTTCGCGCCGTCGCGGTGCCAGAGCAGGGACGCGGGCGGCTCGGGGTAGGCGAGGGCGTGGTCGACGTCGCGTTGGGTGCTGCTCATGGGAGGCCTCCGGGTGGAGGGGTTCAGGCGTGGTCGTCGTCGCGCCGGCGTTTGGCCTGGACGTCGGAGGCGAACCTGCCGAGGCGGGCCTCGGTGGGGTTCGCGGCGATCCAGTCCTCAGCGCACGCCTTGTGCAGGGGCTCCCCGTAGTGGGAGCGCATGGGCGTGGGCTTGTCGCACAGCACGCAGGGGAGGTCCTGCCAGCGGTCGAAGTGCTGGCTGTCGCGCCATTCGAGGAGGTCGCCGGGAGCCGGGACCAGGCCCGGCTCGAACAGCGGCTTCTTGCCTCGCGTGCGGATCACGGCCGGAAGTCGGGCAGCTGCTGGAAAACCTGCGCCACCAGGTCTGGCGATGGCCTCCAGCGCACGACCTGCCCGCGTGCGGGGATGGGCAGGGCGAGCGCCTGGACGTCCGCGAGCACCAGGTGCCACGCGCCCGGGTGCGCCCATTCCGTACCGGGCGGGGACCCCGGGGAATTGCGTTTGATGCGTGATTCTGGTGCGTCCGAGCTGGGGATCTGCGACATCAACGTCCCTCCTGGTGGTGAGCGAGGCAGGCTGTTGACCTGCCCTCTTGTGCGGAGCGCCTGGGCTCCCGGCCGTACGCCGTCGCCGTGCCTGCCGCATCGAGGTCGCACCCGCGGCCGTTCCACACCGGCCGGAGGGCCGGCCGCCTTCTGGAGCAGGAGTCCGGCGTCGATGTCGACACGGTGGAGCAGTCCCGCCGGACCTTCGAAGTAGCCGCCCGGCTGGCCGCCAGGCTCCAGGACGGCATGCGGGAGCGCGCCGTCGCCCGCGGCCCCCGGCCACAGCCCGCCCCGGTGACGGCCTCGCCGCCGCACACCCAGCAGCCCGGCGTCCGGCACACGCCGGGCCGGACCGCAGGAGAAGTCGCGGGAGCACGGGGCGGTCTAAATTTCTGGGCACTCTCGCGAGCCGTGCTGTCGGAGGCGGCTTGTACCCTGCACGCATTCGACGATCGGACGATCACGGGTCCGGGCATGCGGGCACGGGGCGGGCGTCCAGGGGCGGGAGCGCGGGGATTTCGATGAGTGACGCACATCCGATACGAAGCCATAGACCGGGCCTCTGGGTCGGTGCGCGCATCATCGCCGGGGTCGTCCTCGCCGTGATCGGGGCCGTCGGCGCCTGGCTCCAGCACGACGCTCCCGGCCGGAGTGCGGAGCCGCGTACGGAGTTCACCGCAAGCAACCCGCCCGCCGGTCTGCCCACTGCGCTCACCACCGGCCAGCACCTCCACTGGTCCCGCTGCACCTCGCCGCCCACCGCGCGCACGGGCTACGACTGCGCCACCATGAAGGCCCCCCTCGACTACCGGAAACCGAACGGCAGGACGATCGACGTCGCCCTGATCCGCCGCAAGGCCACCGGCCCGAACGCCCGGCGCATCGGTTCGCTCGTCCTCAACTTCGGCGGCCCCGGCGTGTCCGGCGTGAGCGGACTGCCCAAGTTCCTGAACCAGTACGAGCCGCTCCTCGACCGCTACGACCTGGTCTCCTTCGACCCGCGCGGCGTCGGCGCGACCATCCCCGTGCGTTGCGGGAAGACCGCGGACGACACCGGCTACGACGGGGCCTACGCGTGCGCCGAGTACTCCAAGGCGCTCCTCCCGTACATCGGCACCTCGCACACGGCGCGCGACCTCGACCTGATGCGCTACCTCCTCGGCGACGAGCGACTGCACTACTTCGGCGTCTCGTACGGAACGGCGCTCGGCGCGGTCTACGCCCACTTGTACCCGTCGCACGTCGGACGGCTCGTCCTCGAAGCGTCCGTCGATCCGACCGAGGACCTCGACGAGCAACAGGTGTCGCAGGTCAAGGCGGTCCAGGTGGCGTTCGACCGGTTCGCCGCGCACTGCGCGGCCCGTATCCGCCACTGCCCGACCGGCGACGGGCCCGAGGAGGCCGCGCGGCGCATGGCGCGCCTGGCCGACCGCCTGGAGAAGAAGCCCGCCCCGGCCGGCGGCGGAAGGAACCTCGACGCCGGCGACCTCGCGTACGCCGTCAGCGACCATCTCGACCTCGGCACGGACGGCTGGTCGCCGCTCGCCAAGGCCCTCACCGCGCTGATCGACCACAACGACGGCCGTCCGCTGAGCATGGGCGCGGACGACGTCGGCTCCGCCGACCGCGCGGCGACCCCGCGCGACAGCAGCCGCGCCGCCCTGACCGCGATCACATGCGCGGACTCCAGCCTGCGCCCCGGCTTCGAACGCCTCGACAGGGACGAGGCCCGCATCAAAGCCGCCTCACCCGTCTTCGGCGCGGCCTGGTCCAGCGGCGTCTACCGCTGCTACGACTGGCCGTTCGACGGCGAGCGCGCCACGCTCCAGGTGAACGCCGACGGCGCGGCCCCCGTCCTGGTGGTCGGCGGCACCGGCGACCCGACTACCCCCTACCCCGGCGCCCGCCACATGGCCCGCGCCCTGGGCGACGGTGTCGGCGTGCTCCTGACGGCCGAGGAGGAGGGCCACGGCACATACCCGCAGAACCGCTGCGTCACGGAGACGGTCGACCACTACCTCCGCACGGGCCGCACCCCGGCTCCGGGGACGGTGTGCCGGGGCAGCATGTCCTGAGGCCCGTACGGATCCGCCGGGCGCCCGTCAGCACACCGGTTCGCTCGCAGGGGCCCCGGGCGTGCACCACCACACCGTCCGGTCCGAGACCGCTTTCGGGTGGGTGCCGGGTCGATCGCCTGGGGCATGATCGGCGACGGATACCGCCCCGATCGCTTCGACGTCATCGGAGCCCTCGTCTGCCTCACAGGAATGGCCGTGACCATGTACGCCCCGCGTGGTAACTGACCACCTCAACCGCAGGTCATTCCGCAGGTTCTGAAAGCCGGACTAACCAGCAGAACCTTCGGCCTCCTGGTAGCAGTCGGTGATCCGGACGACGCCGACCACCGCGCCGGTCACCAGATCGCGGCCACGGATCGTGCGGCCGATCAGCGGGATATGGAGGGCGGGCCTGTCGATGCTCTGGCTCGCGTGCAGCAGCACCCAGTCGGTCCGCCACCGCGCGGGCCGGTTCTCCACCGTCTTGGCACCGGCGAGGATGCACGCCGCGTACGGCTGCCTGATGCGGATGCCGCGGATCCAGTCGCCCTCGGGCAGGGTCGCGACGCTCATGCGGCCCGCCTCCAGACGCTGGTGCCCCGACGTCCGGCCCGGCGGCCGTTGATGGACGGCACCGTGACGTGCTGGCCGGTCGCGAGGACCGCGCGGCCGGAGTGCTTGCCGTCGTACAGGGCGGCATCAGCGGCCCGCTGCAACGTGGTCAGGTCGCGGCCGCCGGTCGTGGCCGCACAGGCGCCGTGTCGAAGATCCCCCACTACGAACGGATCGAGCCCATCCTGGCGCAGCGCAGGGCCAAGGCGGAGCACCGGCGGCGGGCGCCGGGTCCGTATGACATCGCCTGCCCGGATTGCGGAAGGCCGCCGGGCGCACGCTGCACCTCACCGAGCGGCGGCGTGCATCGCTCGCGTGTCGAGCGCGCGCAGGACGCCGGCCGGTAGATCTGCTGCCACCGAGGGAAGGCTCACACGGGTGCGTTCGAGCAGATATTGAGTGCATGCCACCGAACCTTGAGCCAGGTGTCCGGCTGACGCTACTCCGCGATCGAGGTTCGATAGGTCCAGGCGTAGACGCGGAGCGGGCCTTCCGCCGTGTCCTGGAGACGTGGGGTGGCTTCGAAGTGCTCGTACCCGCCATTGTGCTGGACCCTGATCTCGGTCCCAGGCGGTGTGATGGTGACGACCCGATCAAGCAGATCGGCGGGTCCGCCTTCGAGGACCGCCCTCGGTGTGCTGCTCATGGAACTCCTCAGTGGGTGGTTTGCGCGGTTTCCCCTCTTCCATGAGCTCTCCACTCACGTTGCCTGTCATGCCGGAACCCACCGTGTGGGTGACGCCCTACGGGCGTTCTTCGACTACGCCCCATCCGACGTCCTCTTCGCCATGCTTCGCGACGACATCTTCTACGAAGGGCGCTCGGCGGTAGCAGTCAGCTGATCTGCGGCTCCGCCGGCAGCATCACCTGGTCGGACTCGACATCGAACCCAAGCACCGGGTGGCTGCGCATCCAGCCGCGCGGCGGCATCGTGGCTGCACTGCACGCGGGGGTTCACCCGAACGTGTGGCGGGAGTGGGGGGTGCCGGTTGCGAAGCAGTGGGCTGTGTACGTTGCCGCAGGTGCGGCGGATCGGGGAGTTCACCGTAGAACGGCGGCTGGGGGCCGGCGGCATGGGGGTCGTCTACCTGGCGCGCAGTGCCGCGGGGCGGCAGGTGGCGCTGAAGGTGATCCGCCCCGAGTACGCCGACGACCCGCACTTCCGGGCCCGGTTCCGGCGCGAGGTGGCCGCGGCCCGCAAGGTGAGCGGCGCCTTCACGGCGTCCGTGGTGGATGCCGATCCTGACGGCGACCCACCCTGGCTGGCCACCCAGTACGTCGTCGGCGAGTCCCTGGCCGCGCGCGTGCGGACCGGCGAACCCCTGTCGGCTGCGGACATCGCGCGGCTGGCCGGCCAGCTGGCGGAGGCACTGCGCGACATCCACCGGCAGGGCATCGTGCACCGGGACCTGAAGCCGGCCAACGTCCTGTTGGCGGACGACGGCGTCCGGGTGATCGACTTCGGTATCGCCAGATCCCTGACGCAGAGCCGGGCGTTGACCCGCAGTGGCAGCATGGTCGGTACCCCGGCATTCATGGCACCCGAACAGTTGAACGGGCCTCAGGGGATCTCCCCGGCGACGGACGTGTTCGCACTGGGCAGCGTGCTGGCCTTCGCCGCCCTCGGCCGTAGCCCCTTCGACGATCCCGAGGCGGCCGGCCTGGAGCCGATTGCGGTCGCCTTCGCCGTCGTACACAAGGAGCCCGACCTGGCGGGGGTACCCGGCCCGCTACGTACCCTGGTCTCCCGCTGCCTGGCCAAGGACCCCGGTCGGCGGCCCAGCGTGGAAGAAGTGCTGCGCCTGGCCGCCCGGGTCGGTGAGGGCATGAGCGACTCCGGCCCGGCACGTCCCGCGCGCAGTCGCCGCCGGCATGGCGGGAGCAGGGTGTTGGCCGTCGCGCTGGCCGTGCTCGCCTCCCTGCTGGTCGAGGGCGATGCGCCGCGGCCCCCAGTGACCGCGGGCATGGGCTGCGCCGACGGCCTGCGGAGCATCGGGGACGACAGGACACGCAGCTGCGTCGGTCTGCTGACCGACGGCGCGTCATCGCCCAGGAGCCTCGGGTCCTCCAGCACCTTGGGGCCGGTGCTGACGCGGATCGTCGAGGAGAACCGGCGGGTGGTCGATGCGTCCGTCAAGCCAGGTGGACGGCCGTTCGTGTCCGTCGTCTACATGACACCGATCACCGCGGAGTACGACGGCACCAGCCTGATGGAGTCTGTCCGCCACGACCTGGAGGGCGCCTACCTGGCCCAGCGCCGGGCCAACGCTGCGTCGCAAGGGGAACGGATCAGGCTGCTGTTCGCCCAGACCGGCGGCACCGCCGAGCAACGGGACTACGCCGTCGGGCAGGTGCTCGGACGCCGACATGCCGACCGGATCGTGGCCGCGGTCGGCCTGGGCGGCAGCACTGCCTCCAGCCAGGACATGGTCGGGAAGCTGACAGCCGGGGGCCTGCCCGCGTTCGGATCGGTTCTCACCGCGGATTCCTGGGCGGGCACCCCCGGCCTGGTGCGGGTCGCACCCGTGAACGCCGACCAGGCGGCCGCCGCCGTACGGTTCCTGTCGGCGGGCGAACGCGCCAACGTCAGGATCCTGTTCGTCCAGGACGTCGCCACCGGGGACCAGTACACGAGCACCCTGGCCACACAGTTCCGCGCCCGCATCCCCACCGGGCGGCTGGTCGACGAGGAGCCGACATTGTTCGACTCGTCGCAGCCCGGGTTGGCCGACACCTTTCGCACTCAGCTCGCCGATGTGTGCGCGTCGCGTCCCGACGTCGTCTACTTCGCAGGCCGCGGCACCTCCCTGCCCGCGTTCCTCACCGCGCTCGCCGACCGCCCGTGCAGGGATCGCCGTATGACCGTGCTTTCGGGGGACGACACCGTGATGGTCACCCGCACCGACGGCTTCGGCACCGACGATCTGGCCGCGGCCTTGCGCACGGGCCGACTCGACCTGGTCTACACCGGCCTGGCCCACCCCGGAGCCTGGGACGTCGCCCCTGAGGCGTTCGACTCGGAGACCGTCGCCCCCTTCCGGGACGGCACCTTCGCCGCCACTTTTCCGCACAGCGATCTGGAGGACGGGCGGGCGATCATGATGTACGACGCCCTGCTGACGGCCGCCCGGACCGTTTGGATCAACCGTGCCGTGTCCGACCCGACCGCCGCCGACGTCTACCGGGCCCTGTCCACGCTGCGCGAGAAACGGGCTCTGCCGGGTGCGAGCGGCTGGATCACCATCGGTGGCGACGGCGGACCGCAGGACAAGGCCATCCCCATCATCCGTATCGAGCCCAGCGGCCGTACGACCACCCTCGCGGTCACCTCGGCCGACGGCACCCCGTACACCCCCGCCGATGCGTCCACGTCACCGAGCCATCGGCGGAGCGCCTCGACGTCGCCCGTGAACCACCTGGTGCCGGAGCGGGCACCGTGAGGATCATCCGCAGCCGCTACTGTGGCGACTCGTCTGATCTCCGCCAGATTTGGAGCAGCCCCGGATGAACAGCGCCCCTTTCCGTCTCGTCGTCACGGGCGGCGGGACCGGTGGACACACGTACCCCGCGCTGACTGCCGTGCGTACTCTGCAGGCCCGGCTCGCTGCCGAGGGTCGGCTGCTCGAGGCTCTTTGGATCGGAACGGCCACCGGCCTGGAAGCGAGAGTGGCGCCGGCCGAGGGCATCCCCTTCACCACCGTGGTGACCGGCAAGATCCGCCGCTCCAAGAACCCGCTGAAGCTGGCGTCCCCGGCGAACGTGCGTGACATGGCGCGGGTGCCGCTCGGCGTGATCCAGGCCCGCAGGGCCATCGACCAGTTCCAGCCGGATGTGGTGCTCGCGACGGGCGGCTACGTGGCGGTCCCGGCCGGGCTGGCGGCGCGGATGTGCCACCGCCCGCTGGTGCTGCACGAGCAGACGGTGCGGCTGGGGCTGGCGAACCGGAAGTTGGCGGCGTCGGCTGCGCGGATCTGCGTGTCGTCGGAGTCGACGCTGGCGCTGCTGTCGGAGTCGGCGCGGCAGGTCGCCGTGGTGACGGGCAACCCGGTACGGCCGGAAGTCCTGTCCGGACACGCGGACAGGGCTGTGCAGGCGCTGCAGCTGTGGGGCTTCGACCGGCAGCTGCCGACCGTGTACGTCACCGGCGGAGCGCAGGGCTCGCAGCAGATCAACGAGCTGGTCGGCGAGGTGCTGCCGTGGTTGCTGCAGCAGGCGAACGTGGTGCACCAGTGTGGCCCGGCCAACGTCGAGGGCTTGCGGGCGCGGGCGGCGGGGCTGCCTGCCGAGCTCGCGGGCCGGTACTACCTGGCCGGGTTCGTCGGTCCTGAGCTGCCGGACGTGCTGGCGCTCGCCGATGTGGTGATCTCTCGTAGCGGTGCGGGGACGTTGGCGGAGCTGACCGCGCTGGGCAAGCCCGCGGTGTTCGTACCGCTGGCGTCATCGGCGGGCAACGAGCAGGCGCACAATGCGCGGCACCTGCAGGAGTCCGGGGCCGCGGTCGCGCTCGAAGGTGATGTGACGGCGGAGCAGGTGCGCAACGCGTTGGGCCCGCTCCTGGCCGATGCCCGCCTTCGGAGGGGCATGGCGGAGCGGGCCCGCGCGTATGGCCGTCCGGACGCGGCCGACAGGCTCGTGGACGAGATCCTGTCCGCCGCGTCCGGGGAGCCGGTCACTGGTGGCCGACGTGGAGAGCCGTCCCCGCCTCGATGAGGACGGCGCAGGCGTTGAACGCCTCCTGGTCGTTGCCCAGCGGGTCGGGGACGTCGCGTCGCCGAGGTAGAGCTCGAGCTTGTGCTCGTTGGCCTCGCCGCAGATCGCGCGGAGCGTTTCGAGGACGGCAGTGTCCATCGCGAGGAGGCTGTCGGTCCAGTTGAGCATGTCGAGGGTGAACTGCTGGCCACGGTGGGCGGTGAGGTCGAGGCCGAGGCGCCGAGCAGCGGTGATCATCGACTGGGTTGGCGGGCTCACCTTCCCACTTCCCGATCAGCCCGGCCGAGCGGACTTCCAGCTCGGCGGTGCCCCGCCGGGCGAGGGCGAGCGCGGCGATCGGCGATCGGCAGTAGTTGCCGAGGCAGACGGTCAGGACCTTGCGCACGATGGGGCTCCCACGGTTTTCAGGGCCTGGCCGAGGGCGGTTGCGACCTGGTCGATGTCGGTGTCGGTGAGGTGCTGGTGGAACGGCAGCGTCAGGGTCTCCCGGCCGACTTGCTCGGTGGTGGGCAAGTCGCGCAGCCACTGGGTGAACGCCGGCTGCAGGTGGTTGGGCGGATAGTGGACGCCGACGCCGATGCCGCGGGCCTTCATCTGCATGTGCACCTCGTCCCGGTTGGGGATGAGGACCTGGCACAGGTGTGGCACGGAGCGGTCGGGATCGACGTCGACCAGGGTCACGCCGTTCAGGCCGGCGAGGGCTCGCTGGTACGTGCGCCACAGGCTGCGGCGGGTGGTCGCCGTCTTCTCGAAGTGCGGGAGCTGGGCGAGGCCGATGGCGGCGTTGATGCCGGACACCTGGTAGCGCAGCCCGAAGCGCTCGACGCCGTAGCGGGTGGTCGTGGCGCGTTCGGCCTGGCACTGGACGACGCCGAGCATCCGGATCCGGCGGATGGTGTCGGCCTCGACGTGGCTGCGCGGGATGACGATGCAGCCTTGCCCGCAGGTGAGGTTCTTGATCGGGCCGAAGCTGAAGCAAGTCAGATCGCCGGTCGCGCCGACGCGGCGGGCGCCGTTGCGGGAGCCGAAGGCGTGCGCGGCGTCTTCAACAGTGGCTCCTCCTAGGCCTGCCCGTAACAGCGAGTGAGCCGACCGATGGCACCGGTCCAAGCCGCATGATCGCCTGCCCGGAAGAGCCGCCAGCCTCTGTTCTGAGGTCGTCAGCCGCCCTCCGGAACTTCGGGGACGGCCGCGTCAGCCTGCTCCGACAACACCCAGCTCCCGTAGGCGCTCGTGGACGGCCAGGACAGCTTCCGGTTCCAGTTCGGCCAGTACGGGCAGGGCATCCTCCCAGTAGCTGCCGGTGAGAACCTCTCTGGCGCAGCGGCGGGCGAGTGGCCGTAGCGCCGGATCGCCGGAACACGTCGGGTCACCGATGAGTGCCTCGGCGAGTTGGTCCATGAACCACGTGTTGTCTTCGTCGTCGAGCAGACGTGCCGCCTGTTCGGCCGCGAGATCAGGCGCGGTCACGGCGAGGACCGCGATCCGGTCGACCGACCGGTACGCCCCCTGGTCCGCAGGCGGCCCCTGGTCGACGAGTTGTGCGGCGTAGTGCGGGGCGAGGCGGAGCACGGCCCGCGCCAGGCTGTGGCGGCTCATGGGCGGCCACTCATCGTCGGAGCGCAGCTCCTCTGCGAGGTCGGCGAGAACGTGTGCGGCACGTGTGGGAGCCGCATGCGTCAGCACGTCGAGCAGCCCCTGCCGGTACTTGTCGTCGTTGGTCCGGCCTCGGATGCGGCTGAGGGCCCGCTCGATCAGGGCCGTAGCGCGTTCGGGTTGCAGGTCCTCCAAAGCCGCCGACGCCTTGGCCAGGTCCTTGTCGGTGATCTTTTGGGGGCGACCGTCCGGGTCCAGCCACTTGGCACGGTCGTCGATGCCGTCCAGTAGCCGCAGTGTGTCCTGAGGCGAGGTCTGGCACAGGGCCAGCGCCATGTCGGCCCGCATCGAGGCGGGAACGCCTCCGTTTCGGTACACCTCCTGGGCGGCATCGGGACGGCCGAGCCGGACGAGTGCCCGCGCGAGGCAGTTCTTCGTTTCCAACCAGGTGTTGGTGTTCGGACGTTCCCAGGCCAACCTGCTCCAGGAGCCGCAGTTTCTTCGGGGGCCCCGGGTGAGAACACAGCTTCCAGCAGCCGCGGTATGCGACCGAGGTGGCGCTGCCCGCGACGGGAACGTGGTCCAACCCCGGCAAGGGCGGCGCCCAAGCGGACATCGCGCTCACCTCACCCGAGGACGGGGTGCGGCTGCTGTTCGTGGAGATCGACAACTGCTACGAGTCCGCGCAGGAACTCGCTGCGAAGATCGACAAGTACATGCGGTTTGGCCAGCGGAAGGTGAAGGACGCCGACGGCACCGAGCGGCCGATGTGGCGCACCCGCTGGTGGGTGCCCGACGGCCGTCACGGCGATCAGCCGCACCCACCGCTGCTGCTGGTCTTCAACCGCGTCGGCCCGCGCAACCCCAACACCGTCACCGCGCAGCTGGCCGAGCTCACCCGCCGGCACTGGCAAGGCACCGCCCACGACGGCTTCCACATGTACGACGGCAAGCTCCCCATCGTGGTCACCAGCATGAAGCTGCTGAAGGAGCACGGCCCGGCCGGGACGATCTTCCGGCGTTTCGGCCGCCCGGAGAACCAGACGCTCCTGGAGGCGATCGGCAACCCCCGCCGGGAAGCCCACGATGCCCGCCAGCGGGCCGAGTACGAAGCCCGCGAGCGCGAGGACAAGGAGCAGCTGCGCCGCACGGCGCAGCAGAAGAAGGCTGAGCGTGAGGCCCGCCGTCCCGTGTGCGTCAGCTGCGGCACCCGGTTTGCCGACGAACGGTGGAAGGCCATCGAACCCGCCGGATGGGACGCCCCGCGCGAGACCCACCCGCACCTGTGCGACGACTGCAAGCAGCGAGCCGTCACCGCCGAACGCCAGGCTGAACAGGCCCCGCCCGTGCGGCAGGAGCAGGACCAGGCCGTGCCCGAGCAGAAGGCCGGCGGCACCTGGCTCTCCCGCTTCCGCACCTGACCCGGGCCGCCGTCCGGGCCGCGCGGGCAAGTCCGGAACCTCCCCAGCCGCCAGACACCCCCCGACGGTGGCAGAAGCCGCCCGGAACCTGGCCGTGCACGCCCGGCGCGCCGGCTGGGAGGACAGGCTCAGTCGATTGCGCTCACCGCCGCCGACGACCCCGGCCTCCGCGTGTCCCGGAGCGGCGCTGCCGAACGCGGCCTGTTGATCCAGTCAGCCGCAACAGCGCCGCGAGGCAGGGTGGCAAGGCAGGGATGCGGGAGCTGACGGACGCGGCCGCCGCCATCGCCGCCGACCTCGGCGGCACCGCCAGCCCCTGCGTGATCACGGCGGCGGGTTCAGCCCGGCCACCGTTCAACTCCACCGCATCTCCGCCGAGTTCTCCACCGGTGACACCTCCGCGGCCCTGGCCGCAGCCCGCGTACTGCCGCCGCACAGCCTGCCCAGCATGGCACGCCGGGTGCCGTACTGCTGGAGGAAGAGGCCGGGCAGTCCGACGACGAATACGGGGCTGAGCCGGTCGAGTACAGCTGCGTGACAGCGGGTGATACGGTGAGGCCCGCCAGAAGCGTTCCGACGGGG
>NZ_JBEXYL010000119.1:0-21567 GCF_040630895.1 Streptomyces sp. NPDC005728 | reverse complement strand
CCTTGCCGCCTGACCGCCGGCAGCAAGGGCACGGGCGTCAGGACACGACGCCGACGTGGCCGCCGTGGGCGTCGCCCTCGCCGTCCTCACGACCGTGGGCGGGTCGACGGGCTACCCGGTCCTCGGCGCCGCACTCCTGGTCGTCGGCATCGGCGCCGGCTTCTCCTTCACGGTGACCGCCGACGTGATCCTGTCCAGCGTCCCCAAGGACCAGGCGGGCGCCGCCTCCGCGGTCTCCGAGACGGCGTACGAACTGGGCGCGGCCCTCGGCATCGCCTTGCTCGGCTCGATCGTGACAGGCGTCTACCGTGACTTCACGGGCCCGGCCGGAACCCCGGCAGCGGCCCACGAGTCACTGGGCGCGGCGGTCGAGGCATCCGCGAACATGCCCCCGCACACGGCGGAGGCCCTGCTGGACGCGGCCCGCGGCTCCTTCGTCCACGGCCTGCACCTGGCCTCCGGAGCAGGAGCAGCGGTCCTGCTGGCCACGGCGGCGGTGGCGTGGTTCCTGCTGAAGGGGCAGAAACTGGAGAGCGCCGGGTGAGCCGACCTGCCGTCGGCGACGCCAGGGCCTGTCCGGCGGATCATGCCGGAATCGCGGGCCCTGGCACACCCTCCCCCAGAGGGGGGGACCCCCATCGCGTCGGCGCCCTCCTCCGCCTTGCAGCTGGACGCACCAGCACCGCTCACCTGCGCCGATGAGGCACAGTTGGCTGAAGCCGGCCTGATTCGCCGGACAGACCCTAGGCGGCCTTGGCCTTGGTGGCGTACATGTCCACGTACTCCTGCCCGGACAGCCGCATGACCTCAGCCATCACGGAATCGGTCACGGCCCGCAGCACATAGCGGTCCCGGTCCATGCCGTCGTAGCGCGAGAACTCCATCGCCTCGCCGAACCGCACCGTCACGCGGCCGGGTCGCGGCATCCCCGCCCCTCCCGGCTGCAACTTGTCCGTGCCGATCATCGCGAAGGGAACGACGGGCGCGCCCGTCATCAGCGTGAGGCGGGCGATGCCGGTACGGCCACGGTAGAGGCGGCCGTCGGGAGAACGCGTGCCCTCGGGATAGATGCCGAAGATCCTGCCCTCCTCCAGCACGCGCCGCCCGGTCATCAGCGCGGCGACTCCGCCGCGCCCGCCGTCGCGGTCCACCGGGATCATGCCGACGCCGGTGAAGAACCAGGCCATGAGCCGGCCCTTGAGGCTCTTGCCGGTGACGTACTCGTCCTTGCCGATGAAGACGACCTGACGGTCGCAGACCAGGGGCAGGATCATCGAGTCGATGAAAGTCAGGTGATTTCCGGCCAGAATGACCGGGCCATCCCCGGGGATGTGCTCCACGCCCTCCACCTGTGGGCGGAACATCAGGCGCATGATCGGTCCGAGCACTGCCTTGATGAGCGCGAAGCGGGACAACGGGTCCTCCGATGTCGAGGGGGGCGATATGTGTCTGTGCAGGTGAGGACATTACTCGCGGCTCCGGGGGAAGCGCACATCGGGTACGCCCGGTTCACCGAGGTCTTACGTACTGTTGACGCTGGTTTACCTGCGGTGGCGTGCTGGAGTCCGCTGGTGACGCCTCGGCGACGGTGTGACGGACATCGCGTGGAGCCCGCACCGCACGGGTGCCCGCCCCGCGCCCGCCCACACCGACGGATCGTCACCTCCTGCCTCGCACCAGCCATACGGTGTCATCCGCATGTTCGAGCCGAGGTCTCCCGACCGTCATGTGCGTGCCCCTACGATCGGCGCGCACTCAAGGGCGGATGGGCAGGAGGGCGCTCATGGACAGCGACCAGATGAACGGGCAGACGCAGGGAACGGCACGACGGGCGCTCCTCGGCGCGGCGGTGCTCGGCGCGGGCGGGGCGGTCCTCGGACTGCCCGGAACCGCCCGGGCGGCCGACACCCGGACGGCCGGGCACGGCGGCCGCGGGCTGAAGAGCCTGCCGGTGCCGACGATCATCGGCCACCGCGGTGCCAGCGGCTACCGCCCCGAGCACACCTTCGGCTCGTACAACCTGGCCCTCGACCTGGGCGCCGACATCGTCGAGGCGGGCGACCTGGTGCCCACCAGGGACGGCCACCTCGTCTGCCGCCACGAGCCGGAGATCGGCGGCACCACGAACGTGGCGGACCACCCCGAGTTCGCCGGCCGCAAGACCACCAAGGTCCTCGACGGCGTCCCCACCACCGGCTGGTTCACCGAGGACTTCACGCTCGCCGAGCTGAAGACGCTGCGTGCCGTCGAGCGCATTCCGGCCAACCGTCCGCACAACACCCTCTACAACGGGCGCTGGGAGATCCCCACGTTCGAAGAGGTCCTGAAGTGGCAGGACGAGCAGACCCGCAAGCGCGGCAAGCAGGTCTGGATCTACCCCGAGACCAAGCACCCCACCTACTTCCGCAAGCTGGGCCTCGGCCTGGAGGAGCGGGTGGCGAAGCTGCTGCGCAAGTACGGCAAGGACAGCCGGAACTCGCCGGTCATCCTGCAGTCCTTCGAGCCGAGCAGCATCCAGAAGCTGAACCAGTTGGTCGACAACCCGCTGGTCGTCCTGCTCTCCTCGGCGACCGGCCGCCCCTACGACTTCGTCGAGGCGGGAGACCCGCGCACGGTCGCCGACCTGATCACGCCGAAGGGCCTGCGGGAGATAGCCGGCTACGCGCAGGGCATCGGCCCGACGCTGGACCTGGTCATCACGAAGAACGCCGACGGCACCCTGGCCGAGCCGACCACGCTGGTCGCCGACGCCCACAAGGTGGGCCTGGTCCTGCACCCGTACACCATGCGCAACGAGAACCCCTTCCTCCCGGCCGAGTACCGCAAGGGCACCGACGCGGACGCCTACGGCGACGTCTTCGGCGCCTTCAAGACGTACTTCGCGACCGGCATCGACGGCGTCTTCACCGACAACGCCGACACCGGCCTGCTGGCCCGCGCCGACTTCCTGGCCGGCTGAGCCCGCCGCTGTCGTCAACGGCGGGTCCGTACGGCACCCCTTTCGGGGTGACTCCGCGCGCCCCGGAAACCTGTCGCCGGGGCGGCGCGTCGTTCCGCATATGACGCACGACCTGGTAGCCGCCCTGCGCCCGCTGCTCACCGCCGAGGCCTCTGCCGAGGCATGTGCCTCCGGGAGTGAGCCGGGAGACCTGGAGCAGGCGGTCTGGCTCCGGCTCCTGGAACGTCTGGAGGCCGAGGGGCCGCCGCGCGATCCGCAGGGCTGGCTGCGCAGGGCCGTCCGCGCCGAGGCCCGCCGCAGCCGTCGCACCACTCGCCTGGAACGCCCGTACGGCACCGAGCCGTCCGACGACACCCGCCCCGGTCCCGAGCAGCTCGTCCTCACCGCCGCCCGCCACCGCGCCCTGCGCGACGCGGTCCGCCGCCTGCCCGGCCGCTGCCCCCGCCTCATGGAGGCGCTGCTCTCCCCGAAGGACCTGACATACCGGGAGATCGCGGGGGAGTTGGGTATCTCACAGGGAAGCCTTGGGCCGGAACGCTCCAGATGTCTGGGATGTCTACGACGTTTGCTCGCCCCGGAGGTTGCGGCCCGCGAAGCGCGGGGATAGGAGTGAGAACGACAGGCGATCAGGTGAGCGGGAGGCGTGCGCACATGGGCATGAGCGTGACCATCTCGGTGGCGACCGAGCAGGACGCGGAGCAGATCTTCCGGCTCCAGTACCTGTGCTTCCAGAGCGAGGCGGCGTTGTACGGCAACTACCGCATCGACCCGCTCGTCCAGAGTCTGGACTCGGTCCGCACGGAGGTCGTCGCCGACTGCGTCTTCGTGGCCCGCCTCGGCGACGAGGTGGTCGGCTCGGTCCGCGGCAAGGTGACCGAGGACGGCGCGGCCGCCATCGGCAAGCTCTGCGTCCACCCGCGCCTCCAGGGCCACGGCATCGGCGCGCGACTGCTGCGCGCGGCCGAGACGGCGCTGGCCGAGCAGCGCGGCGCCACCCGCTTCCGCCTCCACACCGGCCACCGCAGCGAGAGCAACCTCCGCCTGTACCGCCGCGTCGGCTACCAGACGGTGGGCAGGTCCAAGGGCGCCGACGGGGTGGAGATGATCGTCCTGGAGAAGGCGGCGGGGACGTACGCGACTACGGCGTGACCGTGTTTCGGGCCTTCCTCAACCAGTACAGGGCCGACAGCGGCAGCAGCACCGGGATGAAGACGTAGCCCATGCCGTAGTCCGACCACACGGTCGCGTCGGGGAAGGCCGAGCGGTCCACCAGGGTCCACGTGCCCACGATCAGTACGCCCGCGAGTTCGGCGGCACAGCAGAACAGGGCCGCCCTGCGGGCGGTCTCGCCGCCGCGGACCAGGGTGTAGGTGATGAAGCCGTACACCAGACCGGCCACCGCCGAGAGTGAGTACGCCAGTGGGGCCCGGTCCAACTCCGTCGCGATCTGGTACGCCGAGCGGGACACCGCTCCGACCACCATCACGCCGTAGAACCAGACGAGCAGCAGGCCCGGCCCGCTGATCAACCGGGCCGGCTTCTCCTCGGCCGTCGTCACCTCAGCCTCCCCAGATGTCATAGAGGCGCACCTCCAGCACGGCCAGCACCACGCCGCCGGCGGCCGCCGTCACCGAGCCCCAGCGCGTGCGCTCGGACAGCGACATGACCCCGGCCACCGGCACGCACGCGAACGCGCCCAGCAGATACGCCACGAAGATCGTCGTGCCCTGCTCCGGCTTCGCGCCCCGCGCCAGCTGCACGATCCCGACCACCAGCTGGATCACCGCCAGCAGGGACACCACGGCCATGCCGATGAGGTGCCAGTCCTTGGTCGGCTGGTCCCGGTAGGCGGCCCAGCCGCACCAGGCGGCGAGCAGCAGCGCGGCGACACCGGTCACCAGCGTCAGGGCATTGAGCATGCGGTGACCTTATTACGGCCGTATCGGCCCGCCGCGGCCGACCCCGCCGAGCGCCGTAGGGTCTAGACCATGACGATCCATGCGTACGCCCTTCTGTTCGACAACGACGGCACCCTGGTCTCCTCCCTCGACTCCGTCGAGCGCTGCTGGATCCGCTGGGCGCGCGAGTACGGGATCACGCCCGAGGAGTTCGGGCGCGTGCAGCTGCACGGGCGGCCCGCGGCCGAGATAGTCGCCGACCTGCTGCCCGCTCGCCTGGTGCCGGAGGCGGTCGCCCGGGTCGAACAGCTGGAGGTGGAGGACGTACCCGACGGAGGGGTGCACCTGCTGCCCGGGACGCGGGACCTGCTGGACTCACTGCCCGCCGAGTGCTGGGCCGTCGTCACCTCCGCCACCCGGCGGCTTGCCGAGGCCCGCCTCGACGCCGTCGGCATCCTGCCCAAGACGCTGATCGCCGCCGACGACATCACCCGCGGCAAGCCCGACCCCGAGCCCTACCTGCTTGCCGCCCGGCGGCTCGGCGTGGACCCGGCCCGCTGTGTCGTCTTCGAGGACGCCCCCGCCGGCCTCCAGGCGGGCCGCGCGGCCGGTATGACCACCGTGGCGTTGGCCACAACCCACCGGGCCGAGGAGCTGGACGCCGACCTGGTGGTGAAGGACCTGTCGGCCTTGTCCGCACTGGTCACCGACGGGCGAGTGGAGATCTCCGTCCGCGGCTGAGCACTGTCCGCCGCCGTCCAGCATGCGGACAGCGGCGGCCTGTCAGCACCGTAGGTCTGGTTTACTGATCGCATGACCACGACGAGCAGCCGCACCCTTGCGACCGAGGCGACCACGACGCCCGGTGCTCGTTGTATGTGTCGAATGTGCGCCTTCTAGAGGGCCCCTGCACCACCTCAGCCTCGCGCCCCGAAGCGAGACGCCGTGGCACGTCCGTACGTCGTCGTAGGACGTACGTGACCGACGCCTCCCTCACCGCCCTGACGGCGTGGGGGAACCCCCGTCGCGCACATGTTCTCCCCGGTTCCATCGCCACCGCGAGAACCGTGCCGCGTCCCTGAACGAATGCACCCGTGCCCGGGCACACCCACGCCCGCGCACTCGACAGTGACGGAAACCCCAGTGATCACCACCTCGGGCCTCACCAAGGTCTACCGCTCCCGCGGCCGTGAGGTCACCGCCCTGGACGGCGTCGATCTCCACGTCCGCGAAGGCGAGGTCTACGGCGTCATCGGCCAGTCCGGCGCCGGAAAGTCCTCGCTCATCCGCTGCGTCAACCTTCTGGAACGTCCGACGTCCGGGACGGTGAGCGTCGCCGGCCAGGACCTCACCGCGCTCGCCGGCCGCGGCAGCCGCGCAGGCGGGGAACTCCGGCAGGCGCGCAGCCGCATCGGCATGGTCTTCCAGCACTTCAACCTGCTCTCCTCGCGGACCGTGCAGGACAACGTCGAGCTGCCGCTGGAGATCCTCGGCAAGTCGGGGAAGGAACGGTCCCGCAAGGCGCTCGAACTCCTCGACCTGGTCGGTCTCGCCGACAAGGCGAGGGCCTACCCCGCCCAGCTCTCCGGCGGCCAGAAGCAGCGCGTCGGCATCGCCCGCGCCCTCGCCGGTGACCCCAAGGTGCTGCTCTCCGACGAGGCCACCAGCGCCCTCGACCCGGAGACCACCCGCTCCATCCTCCAGCTGCTGCGCGACCTGAACCGGCAGCTGGGCCTGACCGTCCTGCTCATCACGCACGAGATGGACGTCGTGAAGTCGGTCTGCGACTCCGCCGCCCTCATGGAGAAGGGCAGGATCGTGGAGTCCGGCACGGTCGGCGAACTGCTCGCCACACCCGGATCCGAACTGGCCTCCGCCCTGTTCCCGGTGGGCGGCGAGGCCTCCGGCGACGACCGGACCGTCCTCGACGTCACCTTCCACGGAGAGGCCGCCACCCAGCCGGTCATCTCCCAGCTCTCGCGCACCTACAACATCGACATCTCGATCCTCGGCGCCGCCATCGACACCGTCGGCGGCCTCCAGATCGGCCGCATGCGCATCGAACTGCCCGGCCGCTACGAGGACAACGTGGTGCCCATCGGCTTCCTGCGCGAGCAGGGCCTGCAGATCGACGTCGTCGGCCCCGAGGGCCAGGAGCCGCTGCTGGTGAAGGAAGGTGCGAAGTGACCTGGTCCGAGCAGTGGGAGCTGTTGGAGCCGGAGTGTTGGAACACCCTCTACATGGTCGGGTGGTCCACGCTCATCGCCATCGTCGCCGGTCTGCCGCTCGGCGTCCTGCTCGTGCTCACCGAGCGCGGCGGGCTGCTGCAGAACGTCGTGGTCAACAAGGCCATCGGGCAGGTCGTGAACATCACCCGCTCCATGCCGTTCATCATCCTGATGGTCGCCCTGACCAGCTTCACCCGCTGGATCACCGGGACGAGCATCGGCCGTGACGCCGCCATCGTGCCGCTCGCGATCGGCGCCATCCCCTTCTTCGCCCGTCTCGTCGAGACGGCGGTCCGCGAAGTGGACGGCGGGCTCGTCGAGGCCGTGCAGTCGATGGGCGGAAACACCCTCACCATCGTCCGCAAGGTCCTCGTCCCGGAGGCCCTGCCCTCGCTGATCTCCTCCGCCACCACCACGGTCGTCGCCCTCATCGGCTACTCCGCGATGGCCGGCACGGTCGGCGCCGGCGGCCTCGGCGACCTCGCCGTCCGCTACGGCTACCAGCGCTTCGAGACCGGGCTCATGTGGGTGATCGTGGCGATCCTCGCCGTCGTCATCTCCCTCATCCAGTTCGCCGGCGACTTCGCGGCCCGCTCCCTGCACAACCGCGGCGCCCGCTCCGGACCCGGGCCCAGGCTGCGCCTGCTGAAGGCCGAGGAGCCCGCGGCCGCGGACATCACCAAGGTCGCCTGAGCCCCACCCCAAGACTCCCCGTAACACCCAACACGGGGTCGCACCACCCTTAAGGAAAGGCACTTTTCGTGCGTAACACCGCCAAGTTCACCACCGCCGTCCTCGCCGCCGGAGCCCTCACCCTCGGACTCACCGCCTGCGGCTCCGACAAGGACTCCGGCTCCGCCGACCACAGCGGCCCGCTGGTCGTCGCCGCGAGCCCGACCCCGCACGCCGAGATCCTGAACTTCGTCCAGAAGAACCTGGCGAAGAAGGCGGGCCTCGACCTCGAGGTCAAGGAGTTCACCGACTACATCACGCCGAACACGGCGACCGAGGACGGCTCGGTGGACGCCAACTACTTCCAGAACCAGCCGTACCTGGACGACTTCAACAAGAAGCGCGGCACCCACATCGTGCCCGTCGTCACGGTGCACCTGGAGCCGCTCGGCCTCTACTCCCACAAGGTGAAGAGCGTCGACGCCCTCAAGAGCGGCGCGACCGTCGCCGTCCCGAACGACGCCGTCAACGAGGCCCGCGCCCTGAAGCTGCTGGCCGCCAACGGGCTCATCACCCTCAAGGACGGCGCCGGCAGCGAGGCGACCCCGCAGGACATCACCAAGAACCCCAAGAACCTCAAGTTCAAGGAGGTCGAGGCGCCCCAGACCGCGCGCTCCCTGGACGACGTGGATGCGGCCGTGATCAACGGCAACTTCGCCATCTCCGCGGGCATCAGGCCCGCCAAGGAGGCGCTGGTCCTGGAGTCCGCGAAGAACAGCCCCTACGGCAACTTCCTCGCGGTGAAGAAGGGCAACGAGAAGGACCCGCGCGTGAAGAAGCTCGCCAAGCTCCTCACGTCGCCCGAGGTCAAGAAGTTCATCGAGGACAAGTACCAGGGCTCGGTCATCGCGTCGTTCTGACGGGGCGTATACCGCGTATCGCCACGCACGGGGTCCGCTCCCTCACCGGGAGTGGACCCCGTCGTGCTGTTCGGTGGTTTCATGCTGCATGCTGGGCAGTTCAGCAGGCCCTGAAGGCTTTCCGAAGGTTACGGAGCGGCGCATGACTAGCACCTTCCCCAACATCTCCATCAGCACGGAGCGGTTGGTGCTGCGTCCCCTCGACGAGGACGACGTGCCCGCTCTGGCCGAGATGATGAACGACGAACAGGTCGCTGCCTGGACCGACGTCCCCCAGCCGTTCACCGAGGACGGCGCCCGGCACCGGATCACCCAGTGGGCGCCCGCCGAGCGCGCCGCCGGCCGGGGCCTGGACCTCGCGGTCACCGAGTTCCTCACCCAGCGCCTGGTCGGTATCGTCCAGTTGACCAGGACCAACTGGCACATCCGCTCCACCGAGCTGTCGTACATCATCGCCCCCTGGGCCCGCGGCGAGGGCTACGCCTCCGAGGCCGCGCTCGCCACCGCCCAATGGCTCCTCGGTGACCGGAAGTTCGAGCGTATCGAGCTCCGCACCGCCGCCGACAACACCGCCTCCCAGCAGGTCGCCCAGAAGATCGGCTGCATCAGCGAGGGCGTACTGCGCAACGCCTGCATAGCGCACGTCCGGACCGGGGACGGCACCTGGACCGACGTGCGCACCGACTTCATCGTGTGGAGCCTCCTCCCGGAGGACCTGGAGGGCGCCGACGAGCAGCTCGCCGACACCGCCGGTTTCACCTCGTACTCCGACTGGAACTGACCCCGGCGAGGCGCGCCCGGAGCCGCCGACCACGGTTCCGCTACCTTCACCAGGTACTCTCACGGAGCCCGCTCACGGGGCCCGTACCCCTGACGACCTGCGAAAACCTGGAGACTGACGACGATGGCCGACCGGGTCACGGTGATCGGCTGGGACGGTTCGCCGCTGACCGAAGCGGCACGCGCCGCCCTCGGCGCCGCCACGCTCGTGGCCGGCGCGGCCCACCACCTGGCGCTCCCCGAGATCCCGCCCGCCGCCGAGCGCATCCGCCTCGGCAGCCTCGCCCTGGCCGCCCGCCGCATCGCCGCACACCGCGGCACCGCGGTCGTGCTCGCCGACGGCGACCCCGGCTTCTTCGGCGTCGTACGAACCCTGCGCGCACCGGAGTTCGGCCTGGAGGTCGAGGTCGTCCCCGCCGTCTCCTCGGTGGCCGCCGCCTTCGCCCGCGCCGGCATGCCCTGGGACGACGCCCAGGTGGTCGTCGCCCACCCGCGCACCCTGCGTCGGGCCGTGAACGTGTGCCGCGCCCACACCAAAGTCGCCGTCCTCACCGCACCGGGCGCGGGCCCCGCGGAACTCGGCCTGCTCCTGGACGGGGTCCACCGGACCTTCGTCATCTGCGAGGAACTGGGCACCGAGCGTGAACAGGTCTCCGTCGTCACCTCCGACAAGGCCCCCGACCACACCTGGCGCGACCCGAACGTCGTCATTGTCATCGGCGGCCCGGTCGGGGCCGCCGAGGGGGGCGGCTGGATCGCCGGGCGCGACCCGGGCAGCGGCCCGCGCGGCTGGGTGCAGCCGGACGAGGAGTACGTCGCGTACGGCGGCGGCCTCGGCGAAGGGGAGACCCAACTGCTCCGGGCCGCCCAACTCGCCCGCCTCGGACCTCGGGTCGGCGACCTCGTCTGGGACATCGGCTGCGGCAGCGGCGCGTTCGCCACCGAGGCGGCGCGCGCCGGGGCCGCCGTCATCGCCGTCGACCGGACGGGCGAGGCCTGCGCCCGCACCGACGCGGCCGCGCGCCGCTTCGGCGTCCATCTCCAGGTGGTGCGGGGCACCGCCCCGCACGTCCTCGAGAACCTGCCCGAACCGGACGTCGTACGCGTCGGGGGCGGGGGAGCGGCCGTCGTCTCCGCGGTCGCCGACCGGCGCCCGCAGCGCATCGTGACCCACGCCGCGACCCGCGACGAGGCCGAACTCGTCGGCCGCGACCTGACCGAACACGGATACCGGGTCGAGTGCGCCCTGCTGCAGTCCGTCGAACTGGACACCAGGGCCTGGACGGAGACCGAACGGAACGTCGTGTTCCTGCTCACCGGGGAGTTGCCGCAGCGCGAAGCGCCTCGCTGAGGGCCGGTGGCCGGACGACGGGCAGGCCTGCCGGATCGCGCCCCGTGATCCTGTTGTCGTACTGCGCGCGGTAGGCTGGCCGATCGTTGTACTGCATCCGTGGCCCGGAACTTCGTTCGCCAATGTCCGGAAAGCGTGCCCGTTTTGGGGTGGGTGTGGTACGGCAGAACCCGAGGACGCGCAACGTGGCGCAGTCCACAGCGGGCTGTCGCGGATCATGCTGTCGCGACGGCGGAACGGCCGGGACAATGCCACTGAATGGCTTTGTCGCCTTTTTTGGGCGGGTCGCTCGTGCCGCTGGGCACGCACGCTCGTTCTTCACTACGGGGCGGTCGGTGCGCCGTTCCGGGTGAGCTGGTCGTAGAAGCACTAACCGATGGGCGAGGGGTACGCATGACCGACACCGGCCAGGTCCCGGGCGAGGGGCAGCCGGAGAGTGCAGGCATGGTGGAACAGCCGGGCGTCCCCGCGCACGGCGCGTACACCTACCTCTCCGAGTCACCCGCCGAGGACGAAGACCTGCTGCTGCCGGGCGCCCAGGGTGCGTGGGGCAACGAAGTGCCGCCACCCGCCCCGGAACCGGTCGTCGAGGCCCTCCACGAGCCGGGCCCGCACGAGACGGCCGGCCGGGACAGCGGCTCCGTCGACCTCAGCGGCGTCCGGCTGCCGAGCCCGACGCCGGCGTCCGTGCCGCCGTCGCCCATCCTCTCGGCCCCGCACGACCCGGCGGTGGCACCGCAGCCGCAGCGCAGGCCGCTGCACCTCGGTCCGCCGATCCCCGACGCCTCCGCCAGCCCGGTCCGCTCCCTCGCCGACCGCGGCCCCGCCGGAGCGCCGGTACGGCAGCCGGGTCCGGCCGCGCCCGGCCCCGAGTACCTCGACGCCCAGCCGCTGCGCGACATGGCACCGCAGACCGCGGCCCCCTGGGGCGCCGTGCCGACCGCCGTGGCTCAGGTCGGCGCGGAGGCACCGGCTGCGGAAACGGTTAGTCCAGCCGGTCGGCCCGAGTTCACCGCCGAAGCGACCGACGCCGCCCAGGCCGCGATGACCCGTCTCGCCGCACAGGCGTCCGCGCCGGTGCCGGGCGAGGAGATGCAGGCCCCGGCCCAGGTGCCGGGCGGTGTCCACGCTCATGACGGTGTGCAGCCCGTGTACGGCCACGACGGCGTCTACGCCGTAGCGGCGGGGCAGGGCGCCGGGAGTGCCCCGGCTTCGGCTGAGGCCGGGCAGGGCCTGCAGCCGCCTGCTGCCGTGGGCGTCCCCGGGCCCGAGGGAGTGGCCGCCGAGGCTGCTGTTCCTCCCGCCGAGGGCGGGACCGCTGCCGAAGGGGTCGTACCCGCGCCCGAGGTGGCGCAGGTTCCGGCTGCCGAGGGCACTGTGGTCGCCGAGACAGGCCAGGTGGCTCCTGTGGCGGACGCGGCGGAGCAGAGCGCTCCGGTCCCGGCACCGGAGGGGGCTTCCTTCGCGGAGGTCACGGAAGGCGTCCAGGTGTCCGAGGCCGTTCAGCCGAGTGAGGGCGTGCAGCCGGCTGCGGGCGAGCAGACCGCCGAGGGCCCTGCGCCTGCGGTCGCCGGTACCACTGCCGAGGGCGCGGATGCCGGTGTGGCACACGGTCCGGCTGAGGGGGGCGACGCGGTCGCCGCCGAGGCCGTGCCCCACGCCGCCCACGCCGTCCCCTTGGACGCCGACGCCGTAGTCGCCCACGCCGTTGCCGCCCAGGCCGTTCCTCCGGCGGTCGGCACCGTTGCCGTGGAGCACGTGGTCGAACCGGCCGAAACCGCCGAAGCCGCCGGCTTTGCTGCGGCGCAGGCCGACCACCCGCACGTCTCCGGCACCGCGGCTGCCCAGCCCGTAGCCGCCGACGTCGTTGCCGCCCAGGCCGCTGAGGCCACCGAACCCGAGCAGATCCACGTGGCCGACCCCGCCCAGGCGCCCGGCACCGACCCCGCGCAGGTCACCGAGCCCCCGCAGGCCCCCGAGCCGGCGCCCGCGGCCGTCGAGCCCGTCGCCACCGCCCACGGCACGGAAGGGGAGGCTGTCGCCTTGCCGGAGCCCGACGCCTCCCCGGAGTCCGCTGTCTCCCCGGAGCCCGACGCAGTACAGGTCCCGCCCGGCCCTGCCGCCGAGATGCCCGAGCAGGCCCTCCTCCAGGTGCAGGGGCCGCAGCTGGCCGGAGCCGTCCCGTACGACGGCGAGGCCGAGACCGCCGCGCCCGGGTTGCCGGAACCGGCGGCGCACGCTCAGGACGCCCCCGGTCAGGGTGAGGGAGTCCCCGCCGCCACGCCGGTCCCGGCTCCCGCCGGCCCGCAGCTCCAGTCCGCCCCGGCCGCGCCCTTCGTGCCGGACGGCGTGCCCGGGCAGCGCACGCCCGGTGCCACCGCCGACCCCCTCGCCGCCGGCATTCCGCCGGAGGCGTTCCCCGAGCAGCCGCTCGGGGAGTTCGTGCCCGTCGACGGCCAGGTGCCGACCACCCCGCACCTGGCGCCGACCCCGCCGCAGCCCCTCGTGCTGCCCGCCCAGGAGCAGCACGAGCCCGTGGCCACGGTCCCGGTCCCCGCGCCCCGCGAGGCCGAGCCCGCTGCCGCACCGGCCGCACCGGGCGACGAGCACGCCCCCGACGTCGTCCAGCACGCGGAGGACCTGGAGACCAGGGCCGCCGAGCAGGAAGAGAGCACGGCCGCAGTGGAAGAGGCAGCACCGTCCTCCGGACCGGCCGCTCCCGCCTACGACGACGTCGAGCGCGAGGCGGTCCTGAAGGTGATGCGCGAGCGGCGCGACATCCGCAACGGCTTCCGCAGCGACCCGATCCCGCACGAGGTGCTGCTGCGCGTCCTGGAGGCCGCCCACACGGCGCCCTCAGTGGGCCACTCGCAGCCCTGGGACTTCGTCGTCATCCGGTCCGCCGAGACCCGCCGCGCCATGCACGAACTGGCCATGCGCCAGCGCGACGCGTACGCGAAGTCACTGCCCAAGGGCCGGGCGAAGCAGTTCAAGGAACTGAAGATCGAGGCCATCCTCGACACCCCGGTCAACATCGTCGTCACCGCGGACCCGACCCGCGGCGGCCGCCACACCCTCGGCCGTCACACCCAGCCGCAGATGGCCCCCTACTCCTCGGCGCTCGCGGTCGAGAACCTCTGGCTCGCCGCACGCGCCGAGGGCCTCGGCGTCGGCTGGGTCAGCTTCTTCGACGAGCGGGAGATGGTCCGCGCGCTCGGCCTGCCCGAGCACCTGGAGGTCGTCGCCTACCTGTGCGTCGGGTACGTCGACGAGTTCCCGGACGAGCCCGAGCTGATGCAGGCCGGCTGGTCCAAGCGGCGCCCGCTGTCCTGGGTGGTGCACGAAGAGACGTACGGCCGCCGCGCCCTGCCCGGAGAGGAACCCCACGACCTGCTTGCCGAGACCGTCGCACAGATCCGCCCGCTGGACGCCAAGGCGCTCGGCGAGGCCTGGGAGCGCCAGAAGCGCATGACCAAGCCGGCCGGCGCGCTCGGCATGCTGGAGATCATCTCCGCGCAGCTGTCCGGGCTGTCCCGGCAGTGCCCGCCGCCGATCCCGGAGCCCGCCGCCGTCGCCATCTTCGCCGGCGACCACGGCGTGCATGCCCAGGGCGTCACCCCCTGGCCGCAGGAGGTCACCGCCCAGATGGTGGCCAACTTCCTGGGTGGGGGAGCGGTCTGCAACGCCTTCGCCACCCAGGTCGGCGCCGAGGTGTGCGTGGTGGACGTCGGCGTCGCCGCCGACCTGCCGGCCACGCCCGGTCTGCTGCCCCGCAAGATCCGCGGCGGCACGTCCGACATGACCACGGGACCCGCGATGACCCGCGAGGAGGTCAAGGCGGCCATCGAGGTGGGCATCGAGACCGCCCGCGACCTGGTGGCGGCCGGCAACAAGGCACTGCTCACCGGTGAGATGGGCATCGCCAACACCACGGCGTCCGCCGCGCTCATCTCCGTCTTCACGGGCGCCGACCCCGCCGAGGTCACCGGCCGCGGCACCGGCATCAACGACGAGACCCTGGCCCGCAAGACCGAGGTCGTCCGCCGTGCCCTGGAACTCCACCAGCCGGACCCGGCCGACCCCGTCGGCGTCCTCGCGGCCATCGGCGGCTTCGAGCACGCGGCCATGGTCGGCCTGCTCCTCGGCGGCGCCTCCCTGCGTACGCCGGTGATCCTGGACGGCGTCAGCGCCGGCGCCGCGGCTCTCGTCGCGCGCGCCATCGCCCCCGAGGTGCTCGCGGCCTGCATCGCAGGCCACCGCAGCGCCGAGCCCGGCCATGTGGCGGCCCTCAACAAGCTGGGCCTGCGCCCCCTGGTCGACCTCGACCTCCGGCTCGGCGAGGGCACGGGCGCGCTCCTGGCCCTGCCGCTGGTCCAGAGCACGGCCCGGGCGATGCACGAGGTGGCGACGTTCGATTCGGCGGGAGTCACCGAGAAGTAGGGCGTCACCACCGGGGTGGTCTGGTGTTCAACTGCCGGACCACCCGTGCGGTCTGCCCTGCCTACACCTTAAAATCCGCACGTCAGGGCCGCTCCGGAGCCGTAGCGCGCCCACCGCACAGCTGTCCGAGGAGCCGCCCCTCATGGCCGAACACCCCGCCTACCCCGTAGGCCTCCGCCTCTCCGGCCGCCGAGTGGTCGTCCTCGGCGGCGGCCAGGTCGCCCAGCGCCGCCTCCCGGCACTGATCGCGGCCGGCGCGGACGTGCTCCTCGTATCCCCCGAGGCGACTCCCTCGGTCGAGGCGATGGCGGACGCGGGCGAGATCACCTGGGAGCGGCGTCCCTACGCGGACGGCGACCTCGCAGCGGCCTGGTACGCCCTCATCGCCACCAGCGACCCCGCGGCCAACGCCCGGGCTTCCGCCGAAGCGGAGCGCCACCGTGTCTGGTGCGTCCGCTCGGACGACGCGGACCAGGCCACGGCCTGGACCCCGGCGACCGGCCACAGCGAGGGCGTCACGATCGCCGTCCTCACCACGGAGGCCAAGGGCCGCGACCCGCGCCACACGGCGGCCGTCCGCGACGCCGTGGTCGAGGGCCTGCGTGACGGCACCCTGGTCGCCCCGCACCACCGCACCCGCACGCCCGGCGTGGCCCTGGTCGGCGGCGGCCCCGGCGACCCGGACCTCATCACCGTCCGCGGCCGCCGTCTCCTCGCCGAGGCGGACGTCGTCATCGCGGACCGGCTCGGCCCGCGCGACCTGCTCGCCGAACTCCCGCCGCACGTCGAGGTCATCGACGCCGCGAAGATCCCGTACGGCCGCTACATGGCCCAGGAGGCCATCAACAACGCGCTGATCGAGCACGCCCGGCAGGGCAAGTCGGTCGTGCGGCTCAAGGGCGGGGACCCGTTCGTCTTCGGCCGGGGCATGGAGGAGGTCCTGGCGCTCGCCGAGGCCGGCATCGCCTGCACGGTCGTCCCCGGCATCTCCAGCTCGATCTCGGTGCCCGGCGCGGCCGGCATCCCGGTCACCCACCGCGGTGTCGCCCATGAGTTCACCGTGGTCAGCGGCCATGTCGCACCGGACGACGAGCGCTCGCTGGCCGACTGGCCGTCGCTGGCGAAGCTGACCGGCACGCTCGTGGTCCTCATGGGTGTCGACAAGATCGGGAAGATCGCCGAGACGCTCGTCGCGCACGGCAAGTCGCCCGAGACCCCCGTCGCCCTCGTCCAGGAGGGCACGACGGCTGCGCAGCGCCGGGTGGACGCGACGCTCGCCACGGTCGCCGAGACCGTACGCGCCGAGGACGTGAAGCCCCCGGCGGTCATCGTCATCGGCGAGGTCGTGAACGTCGGCCCGGAGCCCGCGGCTTGATGCGTTTGCCCTGGCCGGCGGGGCCGGCATGTAACCTCGGGTAACCCAACCCGTTCCCAGCCGTTGGCAGCACACCCAGGACAAGGCAGTATCACCCTGTGGCCGATCTCATCACCATTGAGGATCCCGACGACCCGCGCCTGCGCGACTACACGGGCCTGACCGACGTCGAACTGCGCCGCAAGCGCGAGCCGGCCGAGGGCCTGTTCATCGCCGAGGGCGAGAAGGTCATCCGAAGGGCCAAGGAAGCCGGCTACGAGATGCGCTCCATGCTGCTCTCGGCCAAGTGGATCGACGTCATGCGCGACGTCATCGACGAACTCCCGGCCCCCGTGTACGCCGTGAGCCCGGAACTCGCCGAGCAGGTCACCGGCTACCACGTGCACCGCGGCGCGCTCGCCTCCATGCAGCGCAAGCCCCTGCCCACGGCGGCGGATCTGCTCCGCTCCGCCCGCCGGGTGGTGGTCATGGAGTCGGTCAACGACCACACCAACATCGGCGCGATCTTCCGCTCGGCGGCCGCGCTCGGCATGGACGCGGTGCTGCTGTCGCCCGACTGCGCCGACCCGCTGTACCGACGTAGCGTCAAGGTCTCCATGGGCGCGGTGTTCTCCGTGCCGTACGCCCGTCTGGAGAGCTGGCCCAAGAGCCTGGACTCGGTCCGCGAGGCCGGCTTCACGCTGCTCGCGCTCACCCCGGACGAGAAGGCCAGGTCACTCGACGAGGCCGCCCCCCACAAGATGGACCGGGTCGCCCTGATGCTCGGCGCCGAGGGCGACGGCCTGTCGACGCAGGCCCTGGTCGCCGCCGACGAATGGGTGCGCATCCCCATGTCCCACGGGGTCGACTCCCTCAACGTGGGCGCGGCGGCCGCGGTGGCGTTCTACGCGGTGGCCTCGGGACGGCCGGGGGTCTGATCCCGGCCGGGGCCGTCACTCCCGGAGTCGGGGGTGTCGCTTCGCGGAGCCGGGGCGCGTCACCGCCGGGGGCGTCGGGGCGTCCCTTCCGACCGGGGACGCGTCACTTCCCGGAATCGGACCGGAAGGTCGATTCGTACCGCTGCGACATCAGCTGTCCGTCGTCCAGCAGCCTCAAGCTCGGCTGCACCTGCTGCTGGTGCCCGCCGTCGCCGCCCAGCCCGCGCGCCGGGCCCTGACAGCCCTGCGCCACCGCGATGCCGAGCGCCACCAGCAGCGTCACCACCACGAAGACGAACAGCCGCTGACGCAGCAGCCGGGGATTGGCCGGCCGTCTCCCGGAGCCCGTCGTACGCTGCGCCGGACGCCCGGTACCGCTGCGCGGAGCGGGCCGGCTCCCGCTGCCCGAGCGCGGACCGCCGACCCGGGGGACCGGGGTGGGGCGGGCCGAGCCCGGCCGGGAGGCGACGCCGCCGCGCGAGGGCGCACCGCCCCGGCCGGGCGTGCTCCCGCGCGGCACCGGGGTGCCGGGGGAGGTGCGCCGCTGCTCGGGATAGGTATCCGCGAGCCGTCCGGTCGGCCGGTCGGCCTCCGCGGCGCGCGGCGCGGGCGGCCGTGCTTCGGCCAGGCCCTGAGCTTCGCGGGCGGCGATCTCCTTGAGCCGCAGCGACAGTTGGAGGGTGCTGGGCCGGTCGTCGGGATCCTTGGCGAGACAGGCCCGCACGAGCGGGGCGAGGGCGTCCGGTACGCCGTGCAGATGCGGCTCCTCGTGCACCACGCGGTACAGCATCACCTCGGAACTGCCCTGTCCGAAGGGTGAGTCGCCGGTCGAGGCGTAGGCCAGGGTGGCGCCCAGCGAGAAGACGTCCGTCGCCGGGGTGACGGCAGCGCCGCGCACCTGTTCGGGAGCGAGGAAGCCGGGGGAGCCGACCGCGGTGCCGACGTGGGTGAGCGTGGAGGCGCCCGTGGCCCAGGCGATGCCGAAGTCGATGATCCGCGGTCCCTTGGGGGACAGCAGGATGTTGGAGGGCTTCAGGTCCCGGTGGACGACACCGGCCTCGTGCACGGCGACCAGTCCCTCGGACAGGGCCGCGCCGACCGCCGCCGTCTGGGCCGCACCGAGCGGGCCCTCGTCGGCGACCTTGTCGTGCAGGGAGGGCCCGGGGACGTACTGCGTCGCGAACCAGGGCCGCTCGGCCTCCAGGTCCGCCGCCACCAGCCGTGCCGTGCAGCCGCCCCTGATGCGCCGGGCCGCCGAGACCTCACGGGCGAACCGCGACCGGAACTCCTGATCCTCCGCCAGATCGGGCCGGATCACCTTCAGCGCGACCCGCTGACCCTTCTTGTCGGAGCCGAGGTAGACCACACCCATTCCGCCCGCGCCGAGCCGTCGGTGAAGCCTGAACGAGCCGACGACGCGCGGGTCCTCGCGCCTCAGGCGCATCATCGCCATGTTCATCCCCGCTGCCCGGTCCCTGTGACGTGGCACAGCTTACGTTTCCACGGCCGCCTGCGCGCAGAGGCCGCGCCCTCTCGGGCGGACGGATTGTCCGCGGCGGGGGCGCGAGGTGAAACGCGGTCAGGAAGCCACTCCCTGCGGTGCCCTTGAGGAGGCTGTGATCTCAACCCGCCGACATGGCACGGAGGTTGGCCCCGGCCAGGGTGACCTCGGAAGGGAAGCGGGGGCCACGCCGAGAACACCGCGTACGCCCGGACGCCCGGCACCCGGGCCCGCCCGCCGGCGGATCACACCGCATCCCCTCGCCCCGGCCGAAGTGATCGAAGTCACTCACGTCGCCCCGCAGGACGGTCCGGACATGGCGGGACACGGCGGGCGACCCCTCCGGGAGGACCCCGAGACCTAGGTCCACGTCTCCACCCAGGGGAGTACTCCGCAGGTCATGGCTCATCCTCCGGGAGGCCCGGGAATCGGTACGAGGGCATGACGCCCGCCGGGGGCCGCGCGCCTAGATTTGAGGTCAAGCGGCGGGTGCAGCACTCGTCCCCCGAGGTCAGGCACCCGCCGCTGCCAACAACAACCGAACGGTCAGGAGAGGGACCATGGCCCACACGGCACCGCGGCGCACCTCGTACGCCCCCCGCCGGACGGGTCGCCGCCACCCCCTGGTGGCGACGCTCATGGCCCTTCCCCTGGCGGCCCTGCTCCTCGTCGTCTTCGACGGCTGGGAGACGGTGGCCACACAGGCGTCGTCCGTGGGTGTGATGCTGGGGCGCTGAGCGGCGTCCCCAGGCCCGGAAGAGCGGTCCGGGCGGGGACATCCATCCATGAAACCCCGTGGGGACGGGGGTACGGCGGACGGCACAAATGCCGGCGCAGCTGGGGAGCTGCGCCGGCATTACGCCGTTCCGGCCCCTGCAGCGCGTCCGACTGCGGCCGCGCGACTGCGGGCAGTCGCGCCGCCGGGGCGGCACGGGTGGGCGCAGCGGCACCCTGCCGGCGCGGGCGGACGAAGCCCGCCCCCGCCCCGCTGCGGCACCGGGCGCCGATGCGGCCCAGCCCGAGCAGCAGCCACCCGTGCAGCCCTGCCCGTCACCCGCGTACGCTCACCCCCGCACACCCCACCCACCTAGGCCCCCCGTGAACCTCCTCACCGCACTCACCGCGAAGGTCAGAGCCACCGCCCACCCGGAAGCCGGCGGAGCCCCCTGCGCCTGCGGCAGTACCTCTCTCGCCGACCGCCCCGACGCCACCGTCGTCCGGCACGCCGACACCGTCGCGAAGGCCCACGCCCCGGACACGGACTCCGCCGAACTGACCCTCCGTCTCACCGCGGCCGCAGCGGTGCCGGACGTCCTCCTCGCCCCGCTCGCCGCGACCCCGGCCGCCCTGCACGACCGCCCGGTGACCTTCTGGCCGTACGGCGCCCCCGTCGACCCGGAGGATCCGGACGCTGCTCCCTGGGAAGCCGCCGCCACGCTCCTCGCGCGGCTTCACCGGACGCCCCTGCCCGCGCCGCTGCCCCCGATGCGCGGCCCGGAGAAGGCCGCCGGCGCCGTCAGCAGACTGCGTACGGCCGTGAGCGCCACGCCCCACCCGGCCGCCCCCGCTGTCCTCCGGGCCTGGACGGCCCTCCCCGCCTGGGCCCGCGCCGAGGCCCCCATGCCCGGCACCCCGGCTCTCTGCCACGGCGACCTGCACCTGGGCCAGCTCGTCCGCCACCCGGCACCCGACGGCCCCTGGCGCCTGATCGACGTGGACGACCTCGGCCTCGGCGTCCCTGCCTGGGATCTCGCCCGCCCGGCCGCCTGGTACGCCTGCGGACTCCTCCCGCCCGACGAGTGGACCCGTTTCCTGACCGCCTACCGCGACGCCGGCGGCCCCGCGGTACCCGCCGACGGCGACCCCTGGCCCGCCCTGGACGTCCCGGCCCGCGCACTCACCGTGCAGACCGCGGCCCGCGCGATCACCAAGGCGCTCGCCGCGGACCGGCCCCTGGACGAGGCGGAGCAGGCCCTGGCGGACGCCTGCGCACGAATGACTTCGGTACCCGGTCAGTTGACGCACGGATTCCCGGCGTAAGGTGCAACCGACCGGGGCCGGACGGAGTCTGTCCTGGGGAAACACGAAGCAGGACCTACCGGCGAGGAGTTGAGCCGACCATGCAGTGTCCGAAGTGCCATGCGCCGATGCACACCTACAACCGCAACGGCATCCAGATCGAGCAGTGCAGCGGCTGCCGCGGCATCTTCCTCGACTACGGCGAGCTGGAGTCGCTGACCCGCCTGGAGTCCCAGTGGTCCCAGCCGGCGCCGCCGCCCCCGGCTGCCCCGCAGGCGTACCCGGCTCCGGCCGCCCCCGCCTGGGGCGCCCCGCACGGTGGTGGCCACGGAGGCCACTACGGCGGCCACGGCGGCCACCACCGTCACAAGAGCTTCGGGCACATGCTGTTCTCCAGCTGAGCACACGAAGAAGCCCCCGGCCGTACGAGACGGCCGGGGGCTTTCCGGTGTGTGGACGATACTGGGATTGAACCAGTGACCTCTTCCGTGTCAGGGAAGCGCTCTC
>NZ_JBEXYL010000118.1:0-21847 GCF_040630895.1 Streptomyces sp. NPDC005728 | reverse complement strand
CGCAAGGGCCCTGACCGGCAGTCGGTCCGGGCCCTTCCCACTGTCCCGGGCGCCCTCAGCGGCCCGCCAGCTCCAGCAGCCTCGGCTCCGCCGGTACCGGCTCCGCAGCCGTACGGGAGGTCCGCCACAGCCACAGCACGTCCCGGCCGAACGACCACACCAGCGAACCCAGCGCGAAGAGCACGACCGCCAGGTCGGCCGCGTGCGGCAGCAGTTCGGCGCCCGCCAGCAGCAGGCAGATGCCCTGGAGCGCGGCGACCGTCTTGCGGGCGAAGGACGGCGGCAGCGGGGCGTTCAGCCAGGGGGCGACACGGGCCGCGGCGACGAACGCGTACCGCATGCCGCCGATCAGGATCACCCACGGGCCGAACCGCATGGACACGTACACGCTCAGCACCAGGATCAGGAACGCGTCGACCTCCATGTCGAAGCGGGCGCCGAGCGCGCTGGAGGTGCCGGTGCGGCGGGCCACCTTGCCGTCCACGCCGTCCAGGAGGAGCGCCACGGCCGTCAGGCCGACCAGCAGCGTGACCGGCGGCGAACTCTCGAAGGAGTCCGCGACCAGCGCCGTCACCCCGCCGACCAGGGTGGCCCGGCCGAGGGTGACCCGGTTGGCGGGGCCGAACGAGCTGAGCCGGGAGCGGTGCAGGGCACGGGAGAGGACCGCCCAGGTGGCGAACGCGAAGGCGAGCCCGGTCAGCCAGCCGGCCGTCCCCATGCCGAACGCCGTGCCGAGCAGAGCCAGCAGCAGGATCTGCACGCCCGCTCCCACGGCGGTCTCCTGCTGGAGCCTCGCGTCAAAGGTGTTGTTCAGGGCCACCGCGCATTCCTCCGGCCGAGTGACAGAGTCGATCAACGCCGCGTACTGTGCGCGGCCTGTGCACTTCTCGGTACGTGAACAACTTCCCGATCGTTCAGGAGGATGCCGATGAACCGGTCGGCCCGCGCGTTCTGGCTCCGCTCCCCGGGCCACGGAGAGATCCGCGACGTCACCCTCCCGGAGCCGGCCGAGGGCGAGGTCGTGGTCCGCGCGCTGTACTCCGGGGTCAGCCGCGGCACGGAGACCCTGGTCTTCCGCGGCGGGGTCCCCGAGTCCCAACACGCCGCGATGCGGGCGCCGTTCCAGGAGGGTGACTTCCCCGGGCCGGTGAAGTACGGCTACCTGAACGTCGGCGTCGTGGAGGAGGGCCCGCAGACGCTCCTCGGGCGTACGGTCTTCTGCCTGTATCCGCACCAGAGCCGTTACGCCGTTCCGGTGAGCGCCGTGACCGTCGTACCCGAGCGGGTGCCCGCCGCGCGGGCCGTGCTCGCGGGCACCGTGGAGACCGCGGTGAACGCCGTGTGGGACGCGGCGCCCCTGATCGGCGACCGGATCGCGGTGGTCGGCGGCGGCATGGTCGGCTGCTCGGTCGCCGCCCTGCTGGCCCGCTTCCCGGGCGTGCGGCTGCAGCTGGTCGACGCCGACCCGGCCCGCGCGAAGACCGCCGAGGCCCTCGGCGTGGACTTCGCCGCACCCGGGGACGCCCTCGGCGACTGCGACCTCGTCGTCCACGCCAGCGCCACCGAACAGGGCCTCACCCGCTCCCTGGAACTCCTCGCCGCCGAGGGCACGGTCGTCGAACTGAGCTGGTACGGCGACCGGCGCGTCGCCCTGCCGCTCGGCGAGGCCTTCCACTCCCGCCGGCTCACCGTGCGCAGCAGCCAGGTCGGGACCGTCTCCCCGGCCGCACGCGCCGGCCGCGGCTACGCCGAACGGATGGCCCTCGCCCTCGACCTGCTCGCCGACCCGGCCCTGGACGCCCTCATCACCGGCGAAAGCACCTTCGCGGAGCTGCCGGAGCTGATGCCACGCCTCGCCGCCGGCGAGATCCCCGCCCTGTGTCACCGCATCAGCTACACCGGCAACGGCCTGACCTGAGAAAAGAGTGAGGGGAGGCTGAACACGGGGAAGCGAAGAGCCGTACTACACGGCAACCCCCGGCAGGGAACCGCCGGGGGCACCAGACGCGCCGCACCTGGAGGGTCGTCCGTTGTTCAGCATCACCGTCCGCGATCACATCATGATCGCCCACAGCTTCCGCGGCGAGGTGTTCGGACCCGCGCAGCGACTGCACGGCGCCACGTTCCTCGTGGACGCCACCTTCCGCCGCGAGCAGCTGGACGAGGACAACATCGTCGTCGACATCGGCCTGGCCACACAGGAACTGGGCGCCGTGGTCGCCGAGCTGAACTACCGCAACCTCGACGACGAGCCCGAGTTCGCCGGGATCAACACGTCCACGGAGTTCCTGGCCAAGGTCATCGCCGACCGGCTCGCCGAACGCGTCCACAAGGGCGCGCTCGGCGAGGGCGCCAAGGGCCTGGGGAGCCTCGCCGTCGCCCTGCACGAGTCGCACATCGCCTGGGCGAGTTACGAGCGTGCCCTGTGACCGATGTGACCCTGGAGAAGACCGAGAACGCACGGCTGGCGTACGTGCCCGCGCAACCCACCGCCGCCACCGCCTCCTTCGCCGCCGAGAACGTCGGGATCGTCCCCATGTCCCTGCGCACCGTGCACTTCGTCATGCCGGGCGGTGTCGACGACCCGACCGCGCCGAGCGGCGGCAACGCCTACGACCGCCGGGTCTGCCTGGACCTGCCGGGCTTCGGCTGGCAGGCCGTGCGGCACGCCGTGCCCGGCAACTGGCCGCGCCCCGCCCGGGCCGAGCGCGACGCGCTCGCCCGCACCCTGCGGGACCTGCCGGACGACACCGTCGTCCTGCTGGACGGGCTGGTCGCCTGCGGCGTCCCGGAGGTCGTCGTCCCCGAGGCCGAACGCCTGCGGCTCGCGGTGCTGGTGCACCTGCCGCTCGGCGACGAGACCGGCCTCGACGCCGCCGTGGCCGCCGACCTCGACGCCCGCGAGCGGGCGGTGCTGCGGGCGGTGCCCGCGGTGATCGCCACCAGCGACTGGGCGGTCCGCCGGCTCGTCTCCCACCACGGCCTCACCCCCGACCGGGTGCACGTCGCCGCCCCCGGCGCCGACATCGCACCCCTCGCGCCCGGCACCGACGGCGTCACCCAGCTGCTCTGCGTCGCCGCCGTCACCCCGCGCAAGGGCCAGCACCGGCTGGTGGAGGCGCTGGCCGCAGTAACCGACCTGCCGTGGAGCTGTGTGTGCGTCGGCGGGCTGACCAACGACCCGGAGTACGTCGCCCACCTGCGCGACCTGATCCGGAAGTACGGCCTGGAGGACCGGCTGCGGCTCGCGGGACCGCAGGCCGGCGCCGCACTCGACGCGGCCTACGCGACGGCCGACCTGATGGTCCTCACCTCGTACGCGGAGACGTACGGCATGGCGATCACCGAGGCGCTCGCCCGCGGCGTCCCGGTGCTGGCGACCGACGTCGGCGGTGTGGCCGAGGCGGTCGGCCGCGCCCCCGACGGCGGCGTCCCCGGCATCCTCGTGCCGCCGGAGGACCCCGCCGCGCTCGCCGCCGAACTGCGCGGCTGGTTCGGCGAACCCGATGTACGCCGCCGTCTGAAGGCCGCCGCACGCAGTCGCCGCGCGGCCCTCGACGGCTGGGCGACCACCGCCCGCAGCCTGGCCGCAGTCCTCGGCCGGCTCCCCGAGGCACCCAGGAGGGCGGCATGAGCGACACCAGGACCGTGACCGGGGGGATCCCGGCCCAGCCCGGGCCGAGCGAGGCGGAGTTCACACCGCCCGGCGGCGCGCCGGGCGGCGGGGAGCAGCCGAAGTCAGCCGGATCCGCGGAGGGTGAGAGGGAGTTGGTGGACGCCGGGTCCCGGGGCGGCGAGCAGCAGTCGAAGTCGGCCGGGTCGCGGGACGACGACCCCGACGACGTGATCGCAGGCGCCGGCCCCGTCGCCCGGCCCGGCGAGCGGGCCACCGTACGGCTGCGGGACGCCGGGGGAGAGGAGGAGCCGCCGCGGTACGCGCCCGAGTGGCTCCAGCTGCGGGAAGGGGCCGACGCCGCCGCCCGGTCCGAGGAGTTGCTCGACCCGCTGCGGATCCGGCTGGCCAATCTGCCCGGCCGGGCGGGCGGTCTGGTCGTGCACGACCTGGGCTGCGGCACCGGCTCGATGGGCCGCTGGCTCGCCGGCCGCCTGGACGGCGCCCAGCACTGGATCCTGCACGACCGCGACCCGTACCTGCTGCACTTCGCCGCCGTGGCCTCCCCGCGCTCCGCCTCCGACGGCAGCCGGGTCTCGGTCGAGACGCGGCGCGCCGACGTCGCCCGGCTCACCCCGGACGCGCTGAGCGGGGCCTCCCTGGTCACGGCGTCGGCGCTGCTGGACGTCCTCACCCGCGAGGAGATCGAGGCCCTCGCCGACGCCTGCGCCGGAGCGGGCTGCCCGGCCCTGCTCACCCTGTCCGTCGCCGGACGCGTCGAACTCACCCCGTCCGACCCGCTGGACGCGGAGATCACCGAGGCGTTCAACGCCCACCAGCGGCGTGCCGGGCTGCTCGGCCCGGACGCGGTCACGGTGGCCTGTGAGGCGTTCTCCGAGCGCGGGGCGACGGTCCGGGTGAACCCGAGCCCGTGGCGGCTCGGCCCCGAGGAGTCCGCGCTGACCGCCCAGTGGCTGCGCGGCTGGGTGGGCGCGGCCGTCGAGCAGCGGCCCGAACTGCGCGAGCGCGCCGCGCGCTATCTGCGCGAGCGTCTGGCCGCCTGCGAGGCCGGTGAGCTGCGGGTCGTGGTCCACCACAACGACCTGCTGGCCCTGGCCCGGCCGACGGGCGGGACGTCATGAGCGGCCAGGCGGTGGGAGCCGCCGCGACACTCGGTACGACACGGGCGGCGCACGCACGTGTGACGGCCCAGGGCACGACACGCGCGCGCGTGGAGAGCTGCGGCACCGCTCCCGTGCGGGTGCGGAACGCCCCCGTGCCCGCGGACCAGGAGGCTCCCCGCCGCTTCCGCTCCCGCCTCACCTCCCGTGCCGTCCGCACCCATGTCGGCACCGTCGCCGGTGTCGCCATCCTTGCCGTCCTGGTCTGGCGGACGGGCACCGGCGTGCTGCTCGACGGGCTGCGGCGGATCGACACGGTGACGCTGCTCGCGGCCCTCGGCACAGGCGTGGTCACCACCGTGTTCAGCGCGTGGCGCTGGCAGTTGGTGGCCCGGGGGCTGCGCATCCGGCTGCCGCTGGGTCCCGCGGTGGCCGACTACTACCGGGCGCTGTTCCTGAACGCGGCCCTGCCCGGCGGAATCCTGGGCGATGTGCACCGGGCGGTCCGGCACGGGCAGAGCGCCGGGGACATCCGGCGCGGGGTGAAGGCGGTCGTCCTGGAGCGGGTGGCCGGGCAGATCGCGCTGACCGTGTTCGGTGCGGCGGTGCTGCTGACCCTGCCCTCGCCCGTGCGGGACGACGCCCGCACCTTCGCCCCGCCGACGGCCCTCGCCGCGGCCGGCGCGCTCGCCGTCGTCCTCGCCGTCCGGATGAACCGCGCGGCCTCCGGCCCCGGCGGCGCCCTGCGCAGGGGCCTCGGCGAGGTGCGGCAGGGGCTGCTGTCCCGTCAGGCCGGGCCGGGCGTCGCGCTGTCCTCGGCCGTCATCCTGGCCGGGCACCTGGCGACGTTCGTCGTGGCGGCCCGGGTCGCCGGATCCGCCGCCTCCGTCGCGGTGCTGCTCCCGCTCGCGGTCCTCGCCCTGGTCGCCATGGGCCTGCCGCTGAACGTCGGCGGCTTCGGCCCCCGCGAGGGCGTCACCGCCTGGGCGTTCGGCGCCGCCGGGCTCGGCGCGAGCAGCGGAGTGGCCGTGGCCGTCGTGTACGGCGTGCTGAGCTTCGTGGCGAGCCTGCCCGGCGCCGTCGTCCTCGTCGCCCGCTGGTACACCGGGCTGCGCGGTTACTCCCGTACCGCGCCCGTCCCGTCGGCGGACGTGAGCAGCGCGAAAATCGCGCCGAACGATTCCGTCAGGCTCGCCAGCAGTTCCTTCCCCTTTTCCGCGGACCCCAGGGAAGGACGGCCGATGACGCCCGATTCGGTATAGGCGGACATTCCCACGGTGAGCAGATGACGACGGTCGTCCGCGGTGAAATCGGCGGACTCGTAACCAGGGCGGACGAATTCGGGATGAGCATGCAGCAGAATGGAGGTCTCGATTTCCCCCGCGTGCATGTCGGTGAGCAGCGAGGTGTGCACCCCCGCCCGCTGCCTTGCCTCCTCCCAGTCCTCGGCGGCCGGGAACAGCGCCGCCTTCTCCCCGCGCGCGGAGGCCTCCTGGACGACGTTGCCCAGCACGTAGTTGCCGCCGTGCCCGTTGACCACGACGAGCGCGTCGACACCGGAGCGGCGCAGCGACGCCGCGATGTCCCGTACCACCGCATGGAGGGTCACGGAGGAGATGCTGACGGTCCCCGGCCAGGCCGCGTGCTCGTGCGAGCAGGAGATGGTCACCGGAGGAAGGAGGTGCACCGGGTACGCGGCGGCGATCTCCCGCGCCACGGCACAGGCGACGAGCGTGTCCGTCGCCAGCGGAAGCCAGGGGCCGTGCTGTTCGAAGCTGCCGACGGGCAGGACGGCGACCTGTGCTGAAACGCCCGCCCCCCGCATCCGTACGTCCTCCGTGGTGTCCGCCGGCATCACCCCGTATGCCGCCGTACGCGCGCCCGAACCACTCATCTTTTCCCGGCCCTTCGTCTCTGCTTAGGAATCAGATCATGACAGAAAACATCGGCATCCTCGGCAAGAAGTCCCCGCGGCGTTCGGGTGCGGAACGCGTCGTGAATGCCCCGCTGCCCACCGTGTACGGGAAATTCCAGGCGATCGGCTACCTGGACCACGACCGCGGTGACGAGCAAGTCGCTCTCGTCCACGGTGAGATCGGCACCGAGAACGTTCTGGTCCGGCTGCACTCGGAGTGCCTGACCGGGGACGCGTTCGGCTCCCAGCACTGCGAGTGCGGTGACCAGCTGGCCTCGGCGCTGCGGGCCGTGGTCGCCGAAGGCAGCGGCATCGTCGTGTACTTGAGGGGCCACGAGGGCCGCGGCATCGGCCTGCTGGCGAAGCTGCGCGCGATGGCGCTGCAGGCGGAGGGCCTGGACACGGTCGAGGCGAACCTGGCGCTCGGCCTGCCGGTCGACGCCCGTGACTACGGTGTCGCCGCGCAGATCCTGCACGATCTCGGGGTCCGCTCGGTCCGGTTGATGTCGAACAACCCGCGCAAGCGGGAGGCGCTGGTGCGGCACGGCATCCAGGTCGCCGAGCAGGTGCCGCTGCTGATCGAGCCGTGCGAGAGCAACATCACGTATCTGCGGACGAAGCGGGAGCGGATGGACCACATCCTGCCCCATCTGGACGCGGTCGCGCACGGCTCCTGATTCGAGGGGCGGCTGTCCGGACAGGATCAGGGGATGACCGACGACGACGTCCTCTTCCTCTCCGGCGCCGAGGTGACGCGGCTGCTCGGCGCGGACGCGGCGATCGCCTCGCAGCGGGCGGCCTTCACCGCGCTGGGCACGGGCGAGGCCGATCTCCCCGGGAAGATCATGGAGCCGAGCCGCTTCGACGACAGTGTGGTCTTCGCCTATGTCTCCCGGCTGTCGAAGGACACCGGGGCGGTCGCGAAGTTCGGCAGCGTCAACCCGGGCAACGCCGCGGCCGGGCTGCCCACCGTGCACGCGGTCGTCACCGCGCTCGACCCCGGCACCGGGCGGCTCGCCGCCGTCCTGGACGGCACGGCGGTGACCGCGCTGCGCACGGCTGCGGGCAGCGCCGTCGCCGTGGACGCCCTGGCGGTGCCCGGCCGCACGGAACTGGCCCTGCTCGGCTCCGGCACCCAGGCCCTCGCCCACGCGCGCATGATCGCCCGGGTGCGCGAGGTGACTGCGCTGCGGCTGTGGAGCCCGACCCCGAGCCGACGCACCGCCGCGGCAGGGACCCTCGCCGCCGGACTCGGCGTCCCCGTCCGGGCGGTGGACAGCGCCGAGGAGGCCGTGGCCGGTGCCGCCGTGGTCGCCGCCTGCACGCTCAGTACGACGCCCGTGGTGCGCGGTGCCTGGCTGGCGCCCGGCTGCACGGTGGTGAGTGTCGGCTCCTTCGAGCCCACCCGCCGGGAGGTCGACACCGACGTCGTACGACGGGCCGCGGCCGTCGTCGTGGACGACGCCGGTACTGCTGCCGGGCACGCCGGGCCGGTCGTGGACGCCCTGCGCGACGGCCTGCTGACCGCGGACGCCCTGATCCCGCTGGGTGACGTGCTCACCGGACGCCGTAGCGCCCGCACGGCACCCGAGGACATCGTCTACTACAACAGCACCGGACTCGGCATCCAGGACGCCGCAGCCGCCTGGGCCGTGATCCGCGCCGCGAAGGAGGCAGCCGCGTGAACCTTCAGGCCCGGGTGGTCGTCATCGGCGGCGGGGTGATGGGCACCAGCATCGCCTACCATCTGGCACGCGCCGGAGTGCGCGACGTCGTCCTGGTCGAACGCGACGAACTCGCCGCCGGCTCCACCTCCAGGGCCGCGGGCGGGGTGCGGGCCCAGTTCTCCGACGAACTGAACATCCAGCTCGGCGCGCGCAGCCTGGAGGCCTTCGGCCGGTTCGAGGAGGAGATCGGGCAGGACATCGGGCTGCACCGGGTCGGCTACCTGTTCCTGCTGTCCACACCCGAGCAGGTCGCCTCCTTCGAGGCGGGGGTCCGGCTGCAGAACTCCCTGGGGGTGCCCAGCCGGATGCTCACCCCGCGGGAGGCCCGCCGGCTCTCCCCGCTGATCACGACGGACGGACTGCTGGCCGCCGCCTGGTCCCCGGACGACGGCCACTGCACCCCCGAGGCGGTCGTCCACGGGTATGCGGCCGCCGCCCGCGCCCACGGCGCCCGGATCCTGCGCCACACCGAAGCGACCGGCATCGAACTGCGCGGCCGCACCGTCACCGCCGTCAGCACCACCCTCGGCCGCATCGCCACCGACACGGTCGTCTGCGCGGCCGGCGCCTGGTCCAGGGCGGTCGGCGCCATGGCGGGGGTGGAGCTGCCGGTGGAGCCCCTGCGTCGCCAGATCGCCGTCACCGAACCGGTGCCCGGCCTGCTGCCCACGCTGCCGATGACCATCGACTTCACCACCAGCCTCTACTTCCACGCCGAGGGGCCCGGCCTGCTGCTCGGCATGTCCGACCCGGACGAGAGACCGGGCTTCGCCACCGACACCCACGACCGCTGGATCCCCCGGTTGTGCGAGGCGATGCAGCACCGGGCGCCCGCCCTGCTCGACCTGCGCCGCACCGGCGGCTGGGCGGGCCTGTACGAGAACACCCCCGACCACAACGCCCTGATCGGCGAGGCGTCTTCGGTATCCCGTTTTCTGTATGCGACCGGCTTCTCCGGCCACGGCTTCCTGCAGGGACCCGCCGTGGGCGAGATCGTCCGCGACCTGTACCTGGGCCGCGTACCCTTCCTGGACGTCCGCCCCCTGAGCGCCGGCCGGTTCGCGGCCGACGCCCCGCGCCCGGAGGCCAACCTGGTATGAGCGAGCTCCACCTGTGGCTGCGCCACGAGGCCCGTACGACCGAGCGGCGCACGCCGGTCGTCCCCGCCGACGCCCGCCGCCTGACCGCGAGCGGGGTGCACCTGACCGTCGAGGAGTCCCCGCAGCGGATCTTCCCCGTCGAGGAGTACGAGGCGGCCGGCTGCCGCCGCGCCCCCACGGGCTCCTGGGTGACGGCACCGCCGGACGCGGTGATCCTCGGCCTCAAGGAACTCCCCGACGAGCCCTCGGTGTTGACGCACCGGCACGTCTTCTTCGGGCACGCCTACAAGCAACAGCCGGGCGCGGCCGAACTGTTGGGCCGGTTCGCGACCGGGGGAGGAGCGCTGCTGGACCTGGAGTACCTGGTGGACGACCAGGGTCGCAGGCTGGCCGCCTTCGGGTTCTGGGCCGGCTATCTGGGCGCCGCGCTCGCCGTGCTCCGGCACCGGGGCCGGCTGGTGGCGCCGCTTCGGCCCACCACCAAGGAGGACCTGGACGCCACCCTCGAACCCGCCGCCGGGGATGAGGAGTTCACCGCTCTGGTGATCGGCGCGCTGGGCCGCAGCGGCCGCGGCGCCACGGCGGCATTCGACGCCGCGGGGGTGGCTGCGACCCGCTGGGACCTGGCCGAGACCCGCGACCTGGACCGGGCGGCCGTGCTCGGCCACGACGTGACGGTGAACTGCGTCCTCGCCACCACTCCGGTCCCGCCCTTCCTGCGCGAGACGGACCTGGACGACCCGGCCCGCCGCCTGCGCACCCTCAGCGACGTCACCTGCGACGTCGGTTCCCCGCTGAACGTCCTGCCCGTCTACGACCGCACCACCGACTGGACGGAACCGGTGCGCCGGCTGCGCAAGGAGCCGCCGCTGGACCTCATCGCCATCGACAACCTGCCCTCGCTGCTGCCCCGCGAGTCCAGCACCGACTTCTCGGCGGCCCTCCTGCCCCCGCTGCTCGGCTTCGGCACCTCGGGCCCCTGGGGGCGCTGCCTCGACCGGTTCCACCAGGCCTGCCGTGAACTCGGCATCGAAGAAGGGAAGCTGCCCCATGACTGACCGCGTCCCGGCGTCCGGCACCGTCCACTGGGTCGGTGCCGGACTGTCCACCGGCAGCGGACTGGCCGTGCTGTGCGGCACGGCCGAGCGGGTCCGGCTGTGGCACCGCACCGAGGACCGCGCGGCCGGCGCCCTCGCCGCCCTGGGCCTGACCGGACGCGCCGAGCCCCGTGCGTACACCCTGCCCGCGCTCGCCGCCGAACTGGCGCCCGGGGACGTCGTCGTGTCGATGCTGCCCGCACCCGGGCATGCCGCACTCCTGTCCGCCTGCGTGGGCGCGCGGGCCCACTTCGCCTGCTCCAGCTATGTCTCGCCCGAGGTGCTGGACCAGGTTCCGGCGGCGGAGGCGGCCGGACTGGTCGTGCTGACCGAGGCCGGCCTGGACCCGGGCATCGACCACCTCTTCGCACACAGCCTCATCGGCAGGGCGCGCACGGAGGTCGGCGCGGACACCCCGGCGGCCTACCGGCTGACCTCCTACTGCGGCGGCGTCCCGGCGGTCCCGAACGACTTCCGGTACCGCTTCAGCTGGGCACCCCTCGGTGTCCTCAACGCGCTGCGGTCGCCCGCCCGTTACCTGGAGGACGGCACCGAGACCACCGCCGGCCGGCCCTGGGAGGCGACGCGGCCGCACGTCCTGGCCGGGGAGACCTTCGAGGCCTACCCCAACCGGGACAGCATCCCCTTCATCGCGCAGTACGGGCTTCCGGCCGCCTGGAGCCCGCGCACCTTCGTCCGGGGCACCCTGCGCCTGGACGGCTGGCTGAAGGCGTGGGAGCCGGTCTTCGAGGAGCTGAAAGCGGGCGACGACGAGCGCATCGCCGCTCTGGCCCGCGAACTGGCGGCGACCTACCCGACGACCGACGAGGACCGCGACCGTGTGGTGCTGTCGGTGTCCCTCGAAGTGGACGCCGGCCCGGACCGCACCTGGACCGGCGGCTACCTCATGGACCTCGTGGGCGACGCCGAGGAGTCGGCGATGGCCCGCTGCGTCTCCCGGCCCCTCGCCCTCGGCGTCCGCCACATCCTCGACGGCACCCTGCCCGCCGGTCTGAACCGGGCGGCGGAGACGGCAGAGCGCTCGGACGCGTGGCTGGCCGAACTCGCGGAGGAGGGACTGCGCTTCACACTGCGGCTCGGTCAGCAGGAGACCGGTCAGCACGAGACCGGTCGTTAAAAGACCGGTCAAGAGAAGAGAAGCGGCCCACGTCCACGGCCCGCGCCGGCCGTCGATGCGCACCTGCGGGTGCGGCGTCAGTCCACCAGCGCCTCGTGCACCAGGCGCCGCAGCTCCGGGAAGACCTTCAGCGTCTTCGGCCGTACCTGGGTCATGAACTGCACGGTCAGATCGTGGCTCGGGTCGACCCAGAAGGCGGTGGTGGCCACGCCCGTCCAGCCGTAGGTGCCGAGGCCCTGCGGGGCCAGGGTGCGGGCCGGGTCGATGACCACGGAGACGTTGAAGCCGAAGCCGAGGCCCTCCTTGCCGCGCTCCTGGTGGGCGGGGGCGCCGAAGGCGCGCAGGTCGGCGCCGTCGGGGAGGTGGTTGCGGGTCATCAGGGCGACCGTGGCGGGGGACAGGAGGCGGGTGCCGTCCAGCTCGCCGCCGCGGCGCAGCATCTCCATGAACCGGTGGAAGTCCTGCGCCGTGGCGACCAGACCGCCGCTGCCGGACAGGAACCGCGGCCGGCCCCGCACCGGCAGTCCCGGGATCGGCGCGATGCCGCCGTCCTCCGTCTCGCCGTACAACTCGGCCAGTCGCTCGGCCTGTTCGGGGGTGATGTGGAAGCCGGCGTCGGTCATGCCGAGCGGGCGGAGGATCCGCTCGGTGACGTATTCGTCCAGGGGCCGTCCGGAGACCACCTCGACGACCCGGCCCAGTACGTTGGAGGCGACCGAGTAGTTCCACTGCGTGCCCGGCTCGAACTGCAGCGGCAGGCGGGCGTACACCTCCATCGTCTCGGCGAGGTTCGCACCCGGCGGCACGGACGACTCCAGACCGGCCTCGCGGTAGAGGGCGTCCACGGGGTGCTTGTGGTAGAAGCCGAAGGTCAGGCCCGCCGTGTGGGTGAGCAGATGCCGGATCAGGATCGGGCCGGCGGCGGGACGTGTGTGTACGTCGGTGGCCGGACCGCTCTCGTACACGCGCGGGTCGGCGAATGCGGGAAGGTGGCGGTCGAGCGGGTCGTCCAGGGACAGCCGCCCCTCCTCCACCAGTTGCAGTACCGCGACCGCGGTGACGGGCTTGGTCATGGAGTAGATCCGCCACAGGGTGTCCGCCCCGACCGGAAGCCCCGCCGCGAGGTCACGGTGGCCGTACGCGGTGAGGTGGGCGACACGGCCGCCGCGGGCCACGGACACCAGGTAGCCGGGCAGGCGCCCTTCGCCGACGTGGTGGGCGAAGTACCGGTCGAGGCGGTCGAGCGCCTTCGGGTCCAGCCCCACCTCGTCCGGGTCGACTTCCTGTCGCAGCTCTGCCATCGCTCTCCTCGGGCTCAGGTCGTCCACGCGCGGTCCGGCGTGCGCGGCCGCGTCGCACACCTCATCGTCGCGCAGGAACACCGGGCCGGACCCGCTCGTCGGGGGTGTGTGTGAGCGACGCGACGCCGCTTTCCGGCAGCGCGCGGGCGGCCGGCACGGCGAGCGCGGCCACGGCGCCGAGCACCAGCAGCGCCGTCCGCGGCCCCGTGCCCATCAGCGCGGTGCCCGCGGCCACGCCGAGCGCCGGCCCGACGTTCAGCGCGGTCTGCTGCAGACCGCCCGCCACCCCGGCCACCGCCACCTCCGTGTGCCGCACGACGACATGAGTGGCCGTCACCATCACCGTGCCGAACCCGGCACCCAGCAGCGCGAAGGCCGAGCACTGGGCGAGGGCACCGGTGGCCCCGGACAGGACGAGGACGCCGAGCGCGAGCACCGCCGTCGCCGCTGCCGCCGTCCACCGCGCACCCAACCGGCGCAGCATCACCGGGCACAGGAGAGCGGACAGCACCATCAGCACCGCCAGCGGCAGGCTGCGCAGGGCGCTGTGGAACGGGTCGAGGCCGAGCCGGCGCTGGAGCACGTACGTCTCGACGAACAGGGTGCCGAACAGCGAGGCCGACGCGGCGACCAGGAGGGCGAGTGCGGCCCCGATCGCGGGCGAGCGGATCGCCCCGGGCGGCAGCAGCGGGCTCGCGACCCGCCGTTCGTGCCGTACGAAGGCGGCACCGGCGAGCGCGGCACCCCCGAGTCCGGCTGCCGCCGCAGCACCGGAGACGGGCCGTGCGACCAGCGTGTGCACGAGAGCGGCCAGGGTCAGGGCGAGAAGCAGCGCCCCCGGCAGGTCCAACGGCGTGCGGGAGGTCTGCGGGCGGTCCTCTCCGGGCAGGACCAGCGCCACCAGCCCGAGGGCGACGGCCGGCAGCACCCCGAGGAAGAACACCGCACGCCAGCCCGGCCCGCTCACCAGCGCGCCGCCCACCAGGGGCCCCGCCGCGGCCGCCAGGCCGATCGCACCGGTGCGCACCGCGAGCGGCATCGCCAGCCGGTCCGGCGGGAAGGCGGCCCGCAGCATGCCGAGCGTGGCCGGCTGCAGCAGCGCCCCGCACACCCCCTGCGCCACCCGCAGCCCGATCATCCAGCCGATCCCGGGCGCCAGCCCGACACCCGCCGACGCCACGCCGAACCCCAGCATGCCGATCGCGAACATCCGCCGCTGCCCGTACCGGTCGCCGAGCCGCCCCGCGAACACCAGCAGACTCGCCACCGCCACGAGATACGCGGTACTGGTCCACTGCACCTGCGCGTACGACGCGTGCAGCGACCGCTGCAAGGACGGCTGGGCGACCGTGAGGACCGTACCGTCCAGGGCGACGAGCACGGCGCCCGCCACACTGCTCACCAGCGTCAGCCGGCGGTTCACCGCCCGCCCTCCGGGCCCAGATGGGCCAGCAGCGCCGCGTCCAGAAGGGGGCCGAAGTCCTCGTCGCCGGTGGCCAGTCGGAGACTGCCCCAGCGCCACAGCTGGGCGATGCCGTGCAGATTCCCCCACAGGGCACCGGCCGCGCGCCGGGCGTCCGTGTCCGGGCGGACCCGTCCGACGAGGTCCGCGAGCAGCCCGAAGAGCGGCAGGCTCGTCTCGCGCAGCCCCAAGTGGCCGCCCTCCAGCAGGTCGTGACGGAACATCAGCTCGTACATACCGGGGTTGTCCCGTGCGAACTCGAGGTAGGTGCGGGCCAGCGCCGCCACCTGCGCGCGCGGATCGCCGCCGGCGTCGAGTACCGGGCGGGCCCGCTCGCCCAGGTCGGCGAACCCGCGCCGGGCGATGGCGGACAGCAGCTCCAGACGGGTGGGGAAGTAGCGGCGCGGCGCCCCGTGCGAGACCCCCGCGCGCCGGGCGATCTCCCGCAGCGTCAGCGCCTGGGCGCCCTCGGCGGCAACCAGTTCCACGCCGACGTCGATCAGACGGCTCCGGAGCCCCGTCTCGGATGCGCTCGTGGACGATTCAGGCATAGACAGTGTCTACCAGGAGTGCGTAGACGATGTCTACTCACGTCTGCGTGCGGGGAATGCGCGGTCCGCCGGGCCAGTTGACCCAGGTATGACTCAGGACCCGACGCAGGACGCACTGATCGAGCTGCTCTCCGGGACGCGGGGCGGGGTGCTGGTCACCCTCAAGGGCGACGGCCGCCCCCAGCTGTCCAATGTCAGCCACGTCTACTACCCCGACGAGGGGGTCATCCGGATCTCGGTCACCGACGGCCGGGCCAAGACCCGCAACCTGCGCCGCGACCCCCGCGCCTCCTACCACGTGACCAGCGAGGACCGCTGGGCGTACGCGGTCGCCGAGGGGACGGCCGAACTGTCACCGGTCGCCGAGGACCCGCACGACGACACCGTCGAGGAGCTGATCCGGCTCTACCGGGACGTCGCCGGCGAACACCCGGACTGGGACGACTACCGGGCCGCCATGGTCCGTGACCGCCGGCTGGTGCTGCGGCTGCCGGTCGAGCGGGTGTACGGCATCCCGAAGGGCTGACTCCCGGAGGGCCGGCTGTCCAAAGGCCTGGGCCCGACTACGACGCCTCGGTGGTCCGTGCCTCGATCGCGCGTAGCACCGCCACCATGTCCTCGCCGCCGTGCCCCTGCGTCACCGTCTCCTCGAACAGAGCGTGGCAGACGTCGAGCAGCGGCGAGGCCAGGTGCGCCTTGCGGGCCGCCTCGGCGATGAGCCGGTTGTTCTTCAGCACGTCCAGGGCGGCCGCCTGCACCGCGAAGTCCCGCTCGCGCAGCTTGGGCGCCTTCATCCGGGAGACTGCGCTGGCCATGGGGCCCGCGTCCAGCACGTCCAGGAACAACCCACGGTCCAGACCCTGCCGTTCGGCGAAGTGGAACGCCTCGGTCAGCCCCGTCACCAGGGTGATCAGGAAGAGGTTCACGGACAGCTTCATCAGCAGCGCGCCCGGCACCGCACCGCACCCGAACGTCTCCCGGCACAGCGGTCCGAGCAGCGGTCGTACGACGTCGACGGCACCGGCCTCGCCGGCCAGCATGGCCACCAGCCGCCCCTGCTCCGCCGGCACCCGGGACCCGGAGACGGGCGCCTCGACGTACCGGCCGCCCGCCGCGCGGACGTCGGTCTCCAGAGCGTGCGAGTACTCGGGGGCGGTCGTGCCCAGGTGGACGACGACACGCCCGGCGACCCGCGCGGCCAGCGCGGGCGTGCCGCGGCCGAGGACGGTGTCCACGGCCGCCTCGTCGGCGAGCATCAGCAGCACCACCTCCGTCCGAGCGAACACCTCGCCGGCGTCCGCCGCCACCTCCGCACCGGCCGCGCGCAGCGGCTCGGCCCGCTCCGGTGTCCGGTTCCACACCACGAGGGGCGTGCCCGCGGCCGCCAGGCGCAGCGCCATGGCCCGGCCCATCACTCCGAGACCGATGAAACCGACGTTCACGGGGGCTCTCCTTCGCTCGACGGACCGGCTATGACCACCGTCATAGTAGCGAGCGTTATGACGACGGTCATAGAGTGGGGCGAAGGCGAGCGGAGGTCGGTCATGGCACAGACGCGGCACGGACCGCGCGAGCGGATGGTGTTCGGCGCGGCCCAGCTGATCCGGCGCGACGGGGTCGGCGCGACCGGCATGCGGGACGTCGCCGCCTACGCCGGGGCGCCGCGCGGCTCGCTCCAGCACTACTTCCCGGGCGGCAAGGAGCAGCTGGTCAACGAGGCCGTGGGCTGGGCCGGCCGGTACGCCGGCCGGCGCGTCGCCCGCTTCCTCGCGGGCCTGGACGAGCCGACGCCGGGCGGCCTGTTCGCGGCGATGGCCGCCCAGTGGACGGACGAGTACGAGGCGGACGGCTTCGCCGCGGGCTGCCCGGTCGCCGCCGCGACCGTCGACTGCGCCGCCACCGGCACCTCCACGCGCGAGGCGGCGGCCGCCGCGTTCGCGACCTGGCGCGGCCCGGTCGCCGAAGCCCTGACCGGCCTGGGTGTCCCGGCCGCCCGCGCCGACTCCCTGGCCACCCTGATGATCAGCACCCTGGAGGGCGCGATCCTGATGGCCAGGGCCGAACAGGACGTACGCCCGCTGACGACCGCGGTCCGCGAACTCGGTCCGCTGCTCGACGCGGCGGTGGTCTCCTCCGGGTGAGCCCCGGCCCGAGGTGCTTGTTCCGCGGGGCATCCCGCACTAGCCTCCGCGCGTGATCAATGGCGCACATGTAGTGATCCACAGCCGGGACGCCGAAGCCGACCGGGCCTTCCTGCGGGACGTCCTCGGGTGGGCGCACGTCGACGCGGGCCACGGCTGGCTGATCTTCAAGGCGCCGCCCGCCGAGGTGGCCTGCCATCCCACGGACGGCGAGCCGTCGCACGAACTGATGCTGATGTGCGACGACCTCGACGCTACACGGCAGCAACTCGCCGAGAAGGGCGTGGAGTTCGCGCTCCCGGTCGAGGAGGCCCGCTGGGGCCGGGTGACCGGGCTGCGCCTGCCCGGCGGCGGCCGGCTCGGCCTGTACGAGCCGCGCCATCCACGGCCCTAGGTGGCCTGTCCGGCGGCATGCCGGAATCGCGGGGCCCGGTCGGTCGTCCGAGCCGATGAGGCGCCGTCGGTCGAAACCGGGCCTGATCCGCCGGACAGGCCCCGGGCCCGGCGCGCGGGACGGCGGACGCCGGGACCGTGCCCACCTGCGCGCAGGTCGGCAGACAGCCGATCAGGAACGTCGACAGGCCCATCAGGATCAGCGTGAACACCATGATCTTCCTGCGGCCGAGCCGGTCCCCTACGTGCGCGAGGAACAGCGCGCCGACCGGCCGTGCCGCATGGGCCCCCCGAAGACGGCCGGCGACAGCAGGGTCGCGGTGGACGGGTCGGAGGCGTCGAAGAACACCTTCGGGAAGATCGACGCGGCGGCGCTGCCGTAGACGAAGAAGTCGTAGTACTCCAGGGCACTGCCGATCCAGGCTGCCGTGGCGGCCTTCCGCGGCCGGCCGGGCGGGGCCCCGGCGGCGGGGCCGGGGTCGGGAGCGGGGGCGGGGGCGGGGGCGGACACGGCGGTGCTCCTTCGGGGAAACCCCACCCCGGGGAAGGGGCGGAGTGAGCGGCGGGGCGAAGGGCCGGATCTCGGCGGCTGATTAACCCGCTGGATAGTTAGTCATGACGGGTGGAATGGCGCGCCCGCGTATCCGTCGTGTCAAGAGGCCGCGCGCGAGGCGGTCAGTCCGCGGCCCGCTCCGCCGTGAGATAGGCGATCACCATGTCGCCGAGCATGGTCCGGTAGCGCTCGCGCTGCGCCGGGTCCACCAGGTCGCGGCCGAACAGGGCGCCGAACGTGTGCCGGTTGGCGACCCGGAAGAAGCAGAACGAGCTGATCATCGCGTGCAGGTCGACCGCGTCGACATCGGCCGTGAACAGCCCGGACTCCTGCCCCGCGGCCAGGATCCGGCGGATCACGTCCAGCGCCGGCGAACCGATGCGCCCGAGCTTCTCGGAGGCCGCGATGTGCTCGGCGCCGTGGATGTTCTCGATGCTGACCAGCCGGATGAAGTCCGGGTGCTGTTCGTGGTGGTCGAAGGTCAGCTCGGCCAGCCGCCGGATCGCCGCGACCGGGTCCAGGTGCTCGACGTCCAGCCGCTGCTCGGTCTCGCGGATCACGCCGTACGCCCGCTCCAGCACGGCCGTGAACAGCTGCTCCTTGCCGCCGAAGTAGTAGTAGATCATGCGCTTGGTGGTGCGGGTGCGGGCCGCGATCTCGTCCACCCGCGCGCCGTCGTAGCCGGCCCGCGCGAACTCCTGCGTGGCCACGTCGAGGATCTCGGCCCGGGTGCGGGCGGCGTCACGCGTCCGCCCGCCGGGGCGTACCGGTTCTTCGACGCTCGTCATCGCGATCCTTCGGACAGGGGGCCAGTGCCGGAGATTGTAGAAGGAGCGCCCGCCGGGCCCGTCCGGGTCTTCCCGAAGAAGAGGGTGGCCGATAGAGCAAACGTACCAGTTCGTACATTAGCGAGCCGTAGCAGGAGGTCCCCGTGGCCAAGGACGCGTATCTCGTCGGTCTGATCGGTTCCGGTATCGGCCCGTCGCTCAGCCCGGCGCTGCACGAACGCGAGGCCGACCGCCAGGGGCTGCGCTGCCTGTACCGGCTCATCGACATCGACGTGCTCGGCGTGGGGCCCGAGGCCGTGGGGGATCTCGTCCTGGCGGCCCGGGACCTGGGTTTCGACGGGCTCAACATCACCCACCCGTGCAAGCAACTCGTCACCGGGCACCTCGACGCGCTCGCCCCGCAGGCCGCGGCGCCGGGCGCGGTCAACACGGTCGTCTTCGAGCCGGACGGGCGGGCGGTCGGCCACGACACGGACGTCACCGGCTTCGCCGCCTCGTTCGCGCGCGGCCTGCCCGACGCGCCCCTGCGGGAGGTCGTGCAGCTCGGCGCCGGAGGAGCGGGCGCGGCCGTGGCCCACGCCGCCCTCACCCTCGGCGCCGAGCGGGTCACGGTCGTCGACGCACTGCCGGAGCGCGCAGCAGACCTCGCCGGGTCGCTGAACCGGCACTTCGGCGCCGGCCGGGCGGCCGCCGCGGCCCCGGACCGCCCGGCGGAGCTGCTGACCCGCGCCGCCGGCGTCGGCGGCCTCGTGCACGCGACCCCACCGGCATGGCCGCCCACCCCGGCCTGCCTCTGCCCGCGGACCTCCTGCGCCCCGGGCTGTGGGTCGCCGAGGTCGTCCACCGCCCGCTGGAGACCGAGCTGCTGCACGCCGCCCGCGCGGCGGGCTGCGCCGTCCTGGACGGCGGCGGGATGGCGGCCTTCCAGGCCGCGGACGCCTTCCACCTGTTCACGGGCCGTACGCCGGACACCGCCCACATGCTGGCGGACATCGCACAACCGGCCGGACCGGACCACGCCGTGGGCTGTGAGCCGGGGCAGACGGTGTCCGTACGCCGATGAGCCCGAGCCACCCGTGAGAGCGCGCCGTGGCAGATGTGTGCCGTCAGCCGTCAGCCGTCAGCCGTCAGCCGTCAGCCGTCAGCCGTCAGCCGTCAGCCGTCAGCCGTCAACGGGCCCGGTGCCAACGGGCCCGGCGACCGGACGGTGGACCCGCTGCGGCCCGGGTCACGCGGGGTGACCCGGGCCGCAGCAGGGGCTGTTCACGGGCGCCGGTTCCACTCGGTGATGACGGGCCGGCCGTGCTCCGTGGAGAGCCGGCTGACCGTGCCGGTCGCCAGCTGGAACAGGCGGCCCTCGGCGGGCTGCAGACCCAGCCGGCGGGCGGTGAGCACCCGCAGGAAGTGGGCGTGCGCGACCAGGATCACGTCACCGGTGTCCGTGGCGAGCGCCGACTCCACGCGGGACAGCACCCGGTCGGCGCGCGCCCCGATCTCCTCGGGCGACTCGCCCGGGTGCCCCTCGGGGCCGGGCGGGACGCCGTCGGTCCACAGGTCCCAACCGGGGCGGCCGCGATGGATGTCGACGGTGGTGACACCCTCGTAGCCGCCGTAGTCCCACTCGTGCAGATCAAGGTCGGGTACGGCCCCGGTCAGGCCTGCCAGTCCGGCGGTGCGTATCGCGCGGTCCAGCGGGCTGGTCAGCGCGAGGGCGTAGGTCCGTTCGGTGAGGAGCGGGGCGAGGGACTCGGCCTGTTCCTCACCGTGCGTGGTGAGGGGCAGGTCGGTCCAGCTGGTGTGCCGGCCCGACAGGCTCCACTCCGTCTCGCCGTGGCGGACCAGAAGGAGGTCACCCACGGCTGCTCAGTCCTTCTTCTCCACGGCGTGGCCGCCGAACTGGTTGCGCAGCGCGGCGATCATCTTCATCTGCGGGGAGTCGTCCTGCCGGGAGGCGAACCGGGCGAAGAGGGAGGCGGTGATCGCCGGGAGCGGGACCGCGTTGTCGATGGCGGCCTCGACCGTCCAGCGGCCCTCGCCGGAGTCCTCCGCGTACCCGCGCAGCTTCTCCAGGTGCTCGTCCTCGTCCAGGGCGTTGACCGCGAGGTCCAGCAGCCAGGAGCGGATGACGGTGCCGTCCTGCCAGGAGCGGAACACCTCGCGGACGTTCTCCACGGAGTGGACCTTCTCCAGCAGCTCCCAGCCCTCGGCGTAGGCCTGCATCATGGCGTACTCGATGCCGTTGTGGACCATCTTCGAGAAGTGCCCGGCGCCGACCCGGCCGGCGTGGACGTAGCCGTAGGGGCCCTCCGGCTTGAGCGCCTCGAAGATCGGCTGCAGCCGCTCCACGTGCTCCTTGTCGCCGCCGACCATCAGCGCGTAGCCGTTCTGCAGACCCCACACGCCGCCGGAGACGCCCGCGTCGACGAAGCCGATGCCCTTGATGCCGAGTTCGGCGGCGTGCTTCTCGTCGTCCGTCCAGCGGGAGTTGCCGCCGTCCACGACCACGTCACCGGGGGAGAGCAGGTCCTTGAGCTCGTCGACGACCGTCTGGGTGGCGGTGCCGGCCGGGACCATCACCCAGATCGTGCGCGGCGCGTCGAGCTTCTCGACCAGTTCTTCCAGGCTCTTGACGTCGGAGACGTCCGGGTTGCGGTCGTAGCCGATGACGGTGTGGCCGGCGCGGCGGATCCGCTCGCGCATGTTGCCGCCCATCTTGCCGAGACCGATGAGGCCCAATTGCATGGCTGTCATGTCAGCTTCACTTCCTGAGAGTGCGGTAGGCGGCGACGAGGGCCGTCGTGGACGGGTCGAGACCGGGCACGTCGGCGCCGGAGGTCAGGGCGGGCTCGATGCGCTTGGCGAGGACCTTGCCCAGCTCGACGCCCCACTGGTCGAAGGAGTCGATGTTCCACACGGCGCCCTGCACGAACACCTTGTGCTCGTAGAG
>NZ_JBEXYL010000117.1:0-21851 GCF_040630895.1 Streptomyces sp. NPDC005728 | reverse complement strand
GGGCACTGGCCAGTGGCACGCCTGCGTACACGGATCTCCCGCCTCCTCTCCCGCCGCCACCTGAACCGTGGTCGGTGTGCCGCTTGCGCGGCACCCGCCTCAGGCGTCGCTCACCTGGTGGCGCCGCTGCTGGAGGGCTCGGCCGCCGCCTCGTCGGTGGAGGCTTCGGCGGCTTCGGCGAGCGGGTCGCGCATCTCGCCGCTCACCTTCTCCAGCAGCACGAGGATGAGCACGGCCCCGACGGCGAGTACGCCGGCACCGATGCGGAACGTCAGCGCGTATCCGTCGGTCCGCGCGACCTGCGGGAGCGTTCCGTCCGCGACGTGGTGGTTGACGTAGCGGAAGGCGAAGGGGACCAGGGTCGCCAGGCCGAGTGCCGCGCCGGCCTGCTGCATGGCGGTCTGGACGCCGGAGGCCAGGCCCGAGTCCTGACCGGTGACCTCGTGCAGCGCTCCGTTGATCAGGGCCGGGTAGGCGAGGCCGTTGAAGAAGCCGAACATCAGCAGCCCGGGCATGAACCCGCTGACGAAGGAGGCGTCGGGCGCGAAGCCGGAGGCGGCGACGACCAGGGCCGCGGCGCCGCCGAGGAAGGCGACGGCCATCACCGGCTTCACGCCGATGCGGGGCATCAGCACGGTGGACATGCCCGCGCCGACGAACGCCGTGAGGGTCAGCGGCAGGTAGGCCAGTCCCGTCTTCATCGGGGAGTAGTCGTGCACCTGCTGGACGTACAGCGTGAACAGGAACATGTAGGTGAAGAAGGCCGCGAAGATGGCCACGCTCACGACGTTGGTCGTCACCCGGGTGCGGTTGGCGAAGAACCGCAGGGGGATCATCGGGTCAGGAGTACGGGCCTCCCACACGACCATGAAGACCAGCAAGGCGATTCCGCCCAGCAGCGGCAGCAGCACCCGTCCGGAGCCCCACGCGTGGTCGGCGGCCTGGAGCAGGCCGTACACCACCGCGACCAGGCCCCCGGTGGCGGTGACCGCCCCGACCGCGTCGAGCCGGCGGCCTTCGCGGGCCATCCGGTTCTCCGACATCACGCGCGGCACCATGATCAGCGCGATCACCGCGATGGGGATGTTGATGAAGAAAACCCAGCGCCAGCTCACCAGGTCGGTCATGATTCCGCCGACGAGCGAGCCGATCGACCCGGCCACCGCCGACAGACCGCCCCAGATACCCAGGGCCTTCGTGCGCTCCTTACGGTCGGGGAACAGTACGGGGATCAGCCCGAGCGCCGCCGGGCCGGCCAGCGCCTCACCCAGGCCCTGGACGAACCGGCTGGTGACCAGCATCCAGGAGGCGGTCGCGGCACCGCATGCGGCCGACGCCACGCCGAACACCAGCACGCCGGCCATGAACACCCGCCGACGGCCGAACATGTCGGCCAGCCGCCCGCCCAGCAGCAGGAAGCCACCGGCCACCAGCACGTAGGCGTTGACCACCCACGCGAGACCCTCCTGGGAGAAGTCCAGGTCGGCCTGGATGTCGGGGAGCGCGACGTTCACCACGGTGATGTCCATGACGAGCATGAACTGCATGGCCGCCAGTACGGTCAGCGCCAGCCAACGCCGAGGGATAGCAGCGACAGGGCCATCGGACCCGCCCCGTAATTCTTTGCCCACGGTACTCATTGCCTTGCGTCTCCTCTGAGTGATCTGTGGCCGAGCCTTCCATGCGGACATTCCCGCCGGCTCCGCGGCGCTGCGGCTGGGGGCGATGGCGGCGATGAGGGCAGCGGAAGGGATCCGAAGCCGGGAAGTCGAAGTCCGCGTTCGGTGCGCTTCTGGCCGAAACGGAACCGAGAAGAAGCGCAGGACGAACGGTTCGAGCGGTCGAACCTCGGTCGACCTCAATGACTTCGGAAATGACTTCGGGCTTGGGTCCCTCCGTGGTCAGCAGGAGCTTCGTGCACAAGGAGTCCCGCGGCTGCAATCGTCGATCATGTCCGGGCGTAGGTCATCATCCACCACCGTCAAGCATCTCCACACGCGGTCCGCTTGACATCCGATCGACGATCGCTTGAGTCGACTACGTCATCACGCGAGCGGCCCGCCGCTCGTCATGAATTCCCCGCGGAAAGGGCGTCGATGACGTCCTGGAATCGACGGGGGTCGAAGGAGTCGCGGTACGCGCTGATCAACCCGTCCTGGAACCGGAAGACCGCTATGTGGTCGTTGGTGTACACCGCTCCGTTGACGAGTTTCGCGTGGACCGTGTACTCCACACAGACCGCGTCGGAGTTCACGGCGGGGTGGACACCGGTCAGTTCCGTGTCGAACGTCTCGTACACCGAGAACAGCTTCCGGTACGCCGCGACGATCTCGTCCTTGCCCTCGATCCGGGACGGATACCCCTCAACGACGGGCTGCGGCAGGGTGATCTCACCGCGGTCGTGCCAGAGTTCGCCCCAGGCGTCGATGTCCTTGCCGTGGAGCAACGCGAAGAACCGGTGCGCCGTCTGGGTCTTGGCGGCGAAGATCCCGAGGAACGCGGCGGTGTCGACGTACTCCGTGTACTCGGCGATCCGGTCCCCCTCCAGCCGGAAGACCGACGCCCCCCGGTTCCGGTAGGTGCCACCGGTGAGCAGTTCGATCTCCAGCGTCCAGGTGGCGAGCACCTGCCGGGGGTCGGCCATCACTTCGGCGTCCCACGTGATCCGTGTGTCGCCGAAGAGCGCGAAGAACTGGCCGAGCGCGCCCACGATGATGTCGCGCCCGGCGAACTCACCGGGAACGCCGTCCGGGGTGACCGGAACCCGGTACACGGCGTCAGCTGTCCACAGATCCGCGAACGCGTCGATGTCCTTGGCCTGCAGGGCGTGGTAGAAGTCGTGCGCGACGCGCAGGGCGCGTGTCCCGTCACTGTGATCAGTCATGAGCTCGATGCTTTCCTTGCCGTAGGGAGGCACGCGTACGTGCCCATGGCGCCTACTTTTTGAGGAAGTTGCGGAATACCTCCCGCTGCAGCGGCCCGAACTGGTAGTACGAGCCACCGTTGAACCATGCCCCTCCGGGCGACCACTTGACGATCGAGATGCTGAAACGATCGCCGTCGTACGTGTACGGAGTACCTGTCATGAATCGCGCGAATTCCGGCTCCCGGGCGCGGATCAGGGGCAGATCCAAGGTGCGGGCGAAGCTGATCCGCTCGATCGTCGAGGAATCCCAGCCGAGGGTGAAATAGACCCTGAACGTCTTGGTGGCGGACTCCACCAGCTCCTCTTCCGGCTCCGGCAGTCCGAGTCCGCGAACCAGCGACCGGATGGTCTGGGGTTCGAGGCCGCCAGGGGTCGGGAAGTAGAGGTTCGTGGTGTGGTTCCGGTAGTCGATCGCGATCATCGCCACGCCGTCCAGGCCGTGGCGGGCGAAGTAGCCGGCGTTGTCGGCCAGAGCGCGCGGCATGGACGGGAGTTCGCAGAGCTGTGCCACCCCCTGTATGTCACGGGGGAAGTGCACGTAGATCTTGTTGAATCCGCCGACGACTCCGACGTCGATGAGGCACTCGTCGACGGAGCATCCCTTCTGCAGGTCCGAGAGCAGGGAGGCGACGGGATGGTCCGTCTTGGGGATCAAGCCGTTCGACACGGCGTGGGCATACGGGTCGGCGATGCTTCGAGGCACCTGGATGGTGAGGTCGAGATCTTCTCCGCGTTCTCCGGCGGTCGCGCTGAAGATGAACCCGCCCTCGAACGGGGTGAACACGTTCAGGATCGGCCAGAGCCTGTCACGTGAGCAGGGCACGTCGAGCAGTGCGGACGCTTTCTCGACGGCCGAGTACGCTTCTTCGATTCCGAGATGTGCGGACATTCGTTCTCCACGGTGTCATCGTTGATGCCTGCTTGAACGGGGCGCCCACGGCCGGTGGGCCTTCTTCACCACGCACGGAGGCCGGGTCCTGACGCGGCAGCGCGTCGACGGGGGCGGGTGGACGCGAGACAAGGCATGCATACGCAGCAGTGATCGGGCGTTGGATCAGCCGTTCGCGCCCTTCGCGGACAGCAGCTCGGCGACCTTGGCCACCGTGCCGGCGGTGGCCAGCTCCTCCCCGGTCACCTGGACGCCGTACTGCTTCGTCAGGATGACCGCCAGCTCGATCAGGACCAGGGAATCCAAGTCGAGGCTCTCGAAGTCGGTGTCGGCCGATGTGTCGTCGGGGACCTCGAAGTTGGTTCGCAGAACATCGAGGATGGGCTCGGGCCGTACGGACGTACGGTGCGTCATGACGCTTCCTTTCGGGAACAGGGTGTGGCTGTCAGGCAGGGGTCAGACCCGGCCACGTCAGGGCGGCCGAGCCCCACGTCAGGCCGGCGCCGAAGGCGGTCAGCAGCAGCCGGTCGCCCCTCTGGAAACGGCCGCGCGCGCCGGCGTCGGCCAGGGCCAGCGGGATGGAGGCGGACGAGGTGTTGCCGGCCTCCTGGATGTGGGAGACCACGCGTTTCTTGTCCACGCCCAGTTGCAGCGCCAGCGTGTGCAGGATGCGCAGGTTCGCCTGGTGGCCGACCACATGGTCGACCCGGTCCGCGCTCCAGCCCACCCTGTCGAGCACGACCTGCGACGACACCGCCATCCGCTGGACGGCGTGGGCGAAGGTCTCCTTGCCGCGCATATGGATGTACCCGGCGTCCGGGTGCGGCTGCTGACCGGTGGAACGCTGTCGGGCACCGCCGCCGGGGATGGTGATCAGGTCCTTTCCGGTGCCGTCGGCACCCAGGTCGAGGGCCAGCACGGCACCGGGCTCGTCGGCTGTTCCGGCGCGCAGGACGACGGCACCGGCGCCGTCGCCGAAGATCACCGCCGTGGTGCGGTCGGCGGGGTTGAGCACGGTGGAGAAGACCTCCGCACCGATGAGGAGGACGCGTTCGGCGTGACCGGCCACGAGCGCGGCGGACGCGGTGGCGAGCCCGTAGAGGAAACCCGAGCACCCGGCCTGCACGTCGAAGGCGGCGGCCGAGCCGAGGCCGAGGCGGGCCGCCACTTCCGGCGCGGTGGCCGGGACCGGCTGGTCCGGGGTCGCGGTGGCCACGATCACCATGTCGGCGGCGTCCGATCCGCCGCCGGCCGACTTCAGCGCCCGGTGGCCCGCCTCGACGGCCAGGTCGCCGGTGCTCACGCCCGGATCGGCGACGTGCCGCCGCTCGATCCCGGTCCGCGTGCGGATCCACTCGTCGCTCGTGTCGAGGCGGCGGGACAGTTCTTCGTTGGTGACGGTGCGGGGCGGCAGATAGCCGCCCAGCCCGGCCAGAACGGCAGCGCGAGCGCTCATGACTACCACCTCTGCGACGGGGTGCTGTGCGGACGGGACTGCGGTAACAGATGCGCGACGCTGGCCCGTGCCTCGACGCCGTGCAGGCTGCCGACCACATCGGCCCTGCGCCACATACCGGCCGAGGACGGCAGGAGCATGGGCCGTTCCAGCGAGGCGGTCACCTCGTCGCCGGGCCGCACGGGTGCCGCGCCGGCCGTGATGCGGGTGCGCCGCATCCACAGGTTGTTGCTGTGGGCCCGCTCGATGTCGTCCAGCGTGTAGAGGAGGACCTGGCCGAGCTGCATGGCGGCGACAAAGGCGTCGATCATGGTCGCCGGGGTGCCCTCCGGGACGGTGGCCGCCCGGTTCGGGGCCAGGGTGACGCGGGCGGACGCCTGGGCGTCCTCCACGCTGTCCGCCGTGACGCGCACCGCGGTGAGCAGTTGATGCCGCATGTCGTGCGGGATGCCGAACGGCGCGTTGTTCCAGGGCCCGGGCAGTTCCTCCGCCCGGCGGTACACGTCCCCGGTGCGGGCCGCAGCGCGGCCCGCGCTGTGCCGGGCTCGCACCCTGGCCGACAGCGATCCGATCCGGCACTCCAGCGTGGTCGACCACTCCTCGCCGCTGCGGTCGGCGGCCACGAGCCGCCCGCTGACCGGGAACTTCTCGAGTTCGTCCTCGTCCGGGCTGGAGCCGGCCTTCAGGTCCACCGACTGCACGGCGAACCGGGAGCCGGGCGCGAGCAGATACGTGTGGGCCGCGTACAGGCCGGTGAGCTGGGCGGCGAAGAGCATCGCGTCGATGGTGCTCAGATGGGGTTTGGGCCGCTGCTCGCCCTTGCGCGACCAAAGACTGGGGATGGCGATGCGGGCCGTGGCTTCGATCCCTGCGGCGCCTTCGTCTCCGGGCGACACCGTGAGATCGCTCAGACAATGCTCGACCCGCTTGAATCCCTCACCGAGGAACCGGCCCTCTCGCGGGCCGAGGAAGTCGTCTATGGAGGCAAGTTCCAGAACGGGCACAGGTGCCCCTTTCCCGCCGAGGAAAAGCCGTCCGGGCCCGTCGCCTGGGCTCGGGGTCCCGGACGGGTCATTCGGCGAACGCTTCTGCTATGGCGTAGCTGTCCTCGTACATGTGGTACCGGATGATGCTGCCGTCCTCGACGGTGAGGTGCAGGGCGTAGCCGTTGGTGAACTTCTTTCCGGTGGAAAGGACACCCCAGACGGATTCCGCGATCACCACCGCGTCCGGGCCGTCGACGATGCGGGCCTTGAGGGCGAAACTCTCCGGCCCCGTCAGCACCTTCGGGAAGATCTGGAAGAATTCGGAGATCTCCGCCTTGGCAGCCCGCGTGCCCGTCCACGGCACGTTCGGACTTCCCGGGACGCGGAAGTCCACCTTTTCGGCGAACAGCTCCAGCAGGCCCGGCAGATCACCGGCCCCGAACTTCTCGAAGAACGAGTCCAGGACCGCCTGGGTGGACTGCTGCTCTGTCGTCATGTCAGCTCTCTCTTCTCGTCTGCTACCGGTCCGCCACTGCCGCGCGTCCCGCGAGGAAAATCGCCGTCTGCTCGGCGACACGCTGCCCCAGGTGCTCGGCCGTAGCGATGTCCGCCTTGTGCACGGCGTCGGCGGGCAGGTCGCCGGCCAGGGTCCCGGCGGCGCCGTTGAAGTACCCGAGGCGGTTCAGGTCGTTCTCGCTCTCATGGCTGAGGTGCCAGCCCGGAAGCAGGCCGAGACTGACCCAGATCATCCCGTGCTGGTGGCCGAGGGTCGCGAAATAGCCCAGGGTGGAATCCTTGTCACCCGCCTTGCAGGCGCCGATGGTGAACCCCGAACCGAGCTTGTCCTTCCACGCCTGCCGCGCCCAGCGCTTGTTGGTCGACGCGGCGAAGGTGTGGAACTGGCCCGACGCCGACCCCATGTAGGTGGGCGATCCGAAGATGATCGCGTCGGTCGCGTCGAGGGTCTCCCACTGGGCGTCGTCCATGGCCTCGACGGTCACCATGGTCACCTCGGCGCCCGCGGCCTCGGCACCGGCCCGGACGGCCTGCGCCAGCACCTCGGTGTGCCCCCTGCCGGAGTGGTAGGCAATGGCGATTGTGGGCGGCTTTGTGGGCGGCTTTTCCATCGGTTGTTCTCCTAGAGAGTGAGCAGCTCACGCCTGGGCGGGAACGCGTTCGGTCTCCATGCGGAAGTCCTGCCGGCCGTACTCCTGCCGGGCCAGCTCGATGGCCTGCGCCGTACTCATGACCGGCTTCAGGCCGAAGATCTGCGCAATGCTTTCGAGGCGCTCCGGCATGCTCCCGCCGACGACGTGATACGGGATTTCCAGCTCGTCCAGCGTTTCCAGCAGCATCGTGTCGATGGTCGCGCGGAACTCGTTGTTCATCGGCCGATGACCGTCCGCGGTGATCGTCAGTTCGTGCCGCAGGTGGACGTAAGCGTCGTACGTGTCCTTGACGTGCTTCTTGAAGGCCTGTCCGTACTGCTCGACGACCTCCGCGAAGAAGGCCATCTCCTGCGGGGCCACCTTTGCCCGACCGCCCTCGTTGTCCGCGGTGGCGTTCGGGTTCATGGTGTTGAACTTCACCCGGCCCGCCCCGTACAGCCATTCCTGGAGGGAGGAGCCGTCCGAGATGAAGTTGTCTCCCAGCAGCGCTTCCTGGACGGCACGACCGGTGTGCCGGCGCATGGTGAGCTGGAGGAACTGCGCCGGTTTCACGTCCACCAGCTTCAGGCCCGGGAAGGTCTCCGGCATGATCTCCCGGATCGTCCGGGCAAGGCTGCGTGGAACGCCGGTGTAGTGCGACAAGGCCATCACCGTCGAGGTCTTGCCCGAGGAGTACGTGCCAGATACCGCTATCTTCACTGGTGCTCCAGATGTGATGGTTCCTCACCGGTGCGCCCGAACGCCTGGTCCGGGCCCACCGCTTTCTCGAAAGGTCCGGCTCAGCCGGTCACGCGACCGTGGTCGCGGAGGGAACAGCGGAAGTGCAACCTCGGCCGGGCACTCGTCGATGGAGCGCATGCCGACGGTGCGGCCGGAGCGCGGTCGGAGGATGTGCTCACCCGCGAGGGGTTACTGAGAAGGGCTCAATGTCCGGCAAGTGCCTGGAAAGTACAGCCGAGGTGTGGCGCCCGTAGACCTGACACAAACTCAATCTGCCGTCGCACGGCGATTTTTGGGCAGGGAAGGCGTGCGGAAATCGTGACACGTTGGCGTCTCCATGCAAAGAGTCAGGTGATGTGAATCACATTGATTGCGGCGCGGGAAGGCCCGGCGTCGAGGCGCCGCCCGAGGACTGCCGGACGACCGCAGAGGTCACGGTGAGCGGCGGCCGTCCACCTGACTCCACTGCCGCATGGCTGATTCTGGTCAGCAGGCGCGTGCTGAAATCGCGACACGGGCGAAGTCCGCGCGTCGAGGAGTTCCGCCAGTGACCCACGCGGGCTCTCCGGTGGCGGCGGGCCGTTCGCCCGGCTCCGTCAGCGCCGCACCCCACGCCGCCCGCGGTGCGACGCGGGGCAGTTCGTCATCGTCGATCTCGTCCGGCACCTCGGCGATGGTCTCGGTGCCGCCGACGGCGGACAGGCGGCGCAGCAGCCGGGCGCACCGGTCGGCTGCACGGTGTCCCGGCCACCGCCGCGTGCCGCTCGGACAGCCTGTGACCAGGCCGGACGGGCCACCGGTGTCCCGGACATGTCCCGGACACCTCCATCCATTGTCCGCCCCGAACACCCCCGGCCAGCCTTTCGGTCTGTCAGCCGGACCCGTCCTCGGGACCGGCACCGACCGACGGAAGGAAGCATGGGATGTCTGCGATGAAGACGGCGAAGACCACGGTCGTCGCGGGGGCGGCCCTGGCCATGAGCCTGGGCAGCCTCGTCATGGCCGGCCCGGCCCAAGCGGCCCCCGCCCCGGGGACGTTGATAGCCGAGCAGGCGCTGGGCCAGTACACGAGCACCAACGCCGAAGTGCAGAAGCGAAAGTACGAGGGCGACGCCAAGGGCGGCGACAGCGAGCGGAACAACTGCAACTTCTACACCGGCTTCTGGACGGCCAAGGCCAACCTCCGCTGGGACCACACCAGCGCTCCCCGCACCGGGACGATCACCAACCGCCAGGCGTGTGGGACGAGCAAGGGTTACGTGTACATCAAGGTCAACGGCGCCTGGAAGAAGACGTGGACCAGCGTCAAGTGGACCTCGCGCGCCTGGTGCGCGGATTTCGCCAAGTACACCTGGTACTGGGGCAAGGCGAACATCACCGGTCTGAACGCGGCCGCCGACTCCTTCCGCACCTACGGCAGGTCCAACGGAACCTGGCACCCCAAGGCGCAGGTGGCGGCGAACACGTACAGGCCGAAGCCCGGTGACGTCGTGTCCTACGACAACAACGGCGACGGCCGCGCCGACCATGTGGGCGTCGTGACCTCGTACAACTCCACCCGGAAGGTCTACCACTCGGTGGAGGGCAACACCTCCCTCGAACAGCTCACCTACAAGAAGACCCAGCCCGCCACGGCCGGCCGGGTCCTCGGCTACACCGCGCCGAAGGCGCGCTAGCACCCGGTGCACGTTGTCCGGAAAGAGTTTTGTTCCATGACAGGCCCACAACAACCATGGGTCTCATGGACCAGAGATCACTCGCGTTGCAGGAGTTGCGGACCGCGACGGACCTGAACGCGGAGCTGCGCGAGCTGAAGGCGCGCTCCCGGCTGACGTACCGACAGCTCGAGGAGCGCGCCGCCCGGCACGGCGAGCTGCTGCCGCGCAGCACGCTGGCCGACGTGCTGCGGCACGGCTCGCTGCCACGGCCAGAGCTGCTGGCGGCGTTCGTGCGCGCCTGCGGGGAGGGCGATCACATGGACGACTGGCTGGCCGCCCGGCAGCGGGCCGCCGAAACCGCGGCACCGGCGCAGGCCTCAGGGGACTCGGGCAGTTCGCGGCGCTCGAAGGGCCCGGGAGGCGGCGGCCTCTCGGCGGTGAGGGATCCGGGCTCGCCCCGGCGTCTTGCGGGCGCCCGCCGTACGCGCGTCCTCGCCGCGTCCCTCCTCGCCGCCGCGCTGGTCACGGCCGTCACCTGGTCCCTGTGGGACTTCGGCGGCTCGGAGGCGTCCGCGGACCGGGCCGGCTCGGCGCGGCTGCCGCGCGGGCAGGTCCTCCTTCGGCCGCTCGGTTCCCCCGGCCTGTGCGTCACGGACGGGCAGGTCCCGGACGGGCGGTACGACTCCCTCGTCGCCGTGCAGCGCCCGTGCAACGAACTGGCGCCGCAGACCACGACCCTGGATCCGGTGGGCAAGGACGCCTACCGCATCTCCTGGTACCGCCCCGACCAGGGAAAGGGCTGCCTGAAGGCGCTCACCTCCGGGACCGGCAAGGGGCTGCTCGAACCCTGGGAGGCATGCGAGCGGACCACCGCCTTCCGTTTCGTCCCGGCGAAGCCCGGCACGTCCGGCGCCGGTAGCACCGAGCAGGCCGCAACATCCCGGAAGCCCGTCGGCCGGACCTACCTGATCCAGATCACCGGCAAGACCTGCGTGGGCATCAGAGCCGCGAGCACCGCCGCGGGCACGGAGGCCGTCGCCGAACCCTGCACGGGCACCAACGCCCAGCTCTTCGTCGTCGAAGCCGCGCTTTGACTGCTCTCCTCCCTGAAGGGAGGGAGATTCCTGGCTCAGGCTGCCCGCTGAGGCCCCGCCTCAGCGGGTCTTACGCCCTCGACACCAGCCGGGTTCAGGCCTGCCCGGACGGGCATCACGCGGGCGGAGTTCTTGTCCTTGGGGGATACGGCTCCGCACGTTCGGCCTGAAGCCCTCCCCGCGAGAACATCGTGATCGCGTACCACTGAGATCGTCTCGGCAACGTGACGGTTGAGGTGTGCGACTGGGTGCGGATGCTCGCTCGCGGCCTAGTCCCGCGGTGCCAGGGTGCGCAGGACGTCGAACTCGTTGCCCTCGGGGTCTGCCATGACCACCCAGTTTCGGTCTGAGCCCTGGCCCACATTCGTCTTGGTGGCGCCGAGGCCGAGCAATCTGGTCACCTCGTCCTCGGTGCTGCCGTCGATCGGGCTGACGTCGAGGTGAAGCCGGTTCTTCACGGTCTTGCCCTCGGGCACCTGGATGAACAGCAGGGTGGGCGGCATCTGGCGGGCCCGAACATCCTCGACGGTCGGCACCCAGGAGCCGATCTCGACCTTGCCCTCGCTCTGGTCGATGACCTCGAAGTCCAGGACCTCGCACCAGAAGGCCGCGAGCCTCTCCGGATCGTGGCAGTCAACGACCAACTCGGTGAACCTACTTGTCATGACTCTCCCCCAGATAGTGCGGCCGGGGCTCAGAGTATGCCGCCCGTCCGACAGATTTGAGATCTTCCCGATTAGGGACCTCAGACGAGCTTGACCCGGCATCAGATAGGCGAGAATCCCGCCCCTGGTATTGAGGTCTCCTCGGCAACATGACCGTTGCGGTGCGTGATCACGCGCCGGACGGCGAGGTGGTGACCTGGTGTCGGACAGAGGTGAAGCCCCTGTAGGAACAGGTCTGCGAAGATCACGTTCCGTACAACCAGAGGCTCCACGTGGGCTCCCATCACCTATACCGCTGTGCTCGATGTCCGCAGGGCGACCGCCGAGCATCTCGCGAAGCTGCTGCGCGGGCACCGCAAGCGGCTCGGAACCCGCAGGGGCACCCGCGCTCTGGGCGTCTTCAAACAGGCGGTGCTGGTGCTGCGCTGGTTCGTCGACGGCATCCGGCTGGTCCAGCTCGCCCGGGACAACGGCATCTCGGTGCCGACCGCGTACCGCTACCTGCATGAGGGGCTGACCGTGCTCGCCGACCACGCGCCCGATCTGTCCACCGCACTGGAGCGGGCTGCGGCGGCTGGGTACACCCATCTGAACCTGGACGGCACCGTGATCCGCACAGACCGTGTCGCGGCCGCCGGCCGAACGGTGCCGATCTTTGGTGGTCCGGGAAACACAAGCACCACGGCGGGAACGTGCAGGTCATCTCGGCCCCGGACGGCTGGACGGTGTGGGTCTCCCCGGTGTGGCCGGCCGCGTCCGGCCGGGCCCCGAGCACGACACCACCTGCGCTCTCGAACGACAGCTGCTCACCTGCCACCGCCGAGGGCGATCATCGACAGGTGACGCTGCTTGAGCCCCCGAGCAAGCGGGGTGCCGCTGCGAGGCGTGTCACCGTCGCTTTCGTCGGCGGGTGTGGGGCTGGCGAGTCGATGATTGTGCAGGTGGGACAAGGAGATGCACCTCTTCGTTGAGCTGCTGGACTCTCAGGGGCCGGCCGTGTCGGGACCCGCGCCGGTCACGTGTACCTGGACCTGCGCGCACGGGTGTATGGCGTCGCCGCAGCGTGCGGCCTGCGCTGTCTGGGGTGATTCAGGCACTCGCCGCGGTGGCGTGCACGGCGTCGGCGGCGGCCAGTGCGTCGGCGACCAGGTCGGCGGTGTCCTCGGTGCCCGCGGCCAGCCGGACCAGGCCCAGCGGGACCGACTCGGCGATCTGGTCCTCGCTGAGCATGCCGCGCCACATGGACGCCGGGTGTACGGCTAGGGATTCCACGCCGCCGAGGCTGGCTGAGCGGCGGGGGTAGCGCAGGTGGCCGAGGAAGGCGTCGGCCATCTCGAAGCCGCCGGTGAACTCGATGCCGAGCACCCCGCCGAAGCCGCTCATCTGGTCGGCGGCCAGCTTGTGCTGCGGGTGGGTCGCCAGGCCGGGGTAGTACACCTTGGCCACGGCGGGATGCTCCTGCAGCGCCTCGGCGAGGGCCTGGCCGTTGGCGTTGTGCCGGGGCACGCGCAAGGGCAGGGTGCGCATGCCGCGCAGCAGCAGCCAGGCATCGATCGGGCCGAGGGCGGCGCCGGTGAGCAGGCCGACGTCCCAGATCCGGTTGAGGAGTTCTGCCGGTCCGGCGATCACTCCGGCGGAGACGTCGGAGTGGCCGTTGAGGTATTTGGTCGCGCTGTGCCAGACCAGGTCGATGCCGAACTCGGCCGGGCGCTGGTTGAGCGGGGTGGCGAAGGTGTTGTCCGCCACGGTCAGCACGTTGTGGGCGCGGGCCAGGTCCGCGACGGCGCGCAGGTCGGTGATCTGCAGCAGCGGGTTGCTCGGCGTCTCCACCAGGATCAGGCGGGTTTTGGGGGTCAGGGCCTTCTCGAACGCCTCCGGGTCGGTCTGGTCGACCACGGTGGTCGACACGCCCAGGCGCGGCAGCAGGTTCATCAGTACTGAGGCCGTGCCGCCGTAGGTGGACTTCTGCCCGATGACGTGGTCGCCGGCGGAGACCAGGGCCAGCACGGTGGTGGTGAGCGCGGCCATCCCGGACGCGGTGACCATGGCCGCTTCGGCGCCCTCCAGCTCCGCGACGACGGCCGCGACCTGTGCGTGGTTGGGGTTGCCGAAGCGGGTGTAGAAGTCCTTGCCGCGCGGTTCGATGGCGCCCTGCGCGAACGTCTCGCCGTCCTCGGCCCAGAACGTCGCCGTCTGGTAGATGGGCGGTGCCACGGCACGGCTGGGATGGATCTCGCGATCGGCGTGGACGGTGATGGTGCTCTTGCCCGGCATGGCTGCCCTCCGTGGACCGTTGAGGTGACGCCATGAAGCGTGGGCGACCGACGCCCAGAAATGGACTGCTCGCGGCAACTTTGGCAGCAAATTGCGCTCACCGAGGGCCCGCGATTGTGGTACTCGGTCGCCTGGCGCAATAATCTGCCGCCATGGATGAGGTGGACCGGTTGATTCTGGCCGTACTCGAAAGCAACGGCCGCATCAGCAATAACGAGCTGGCCGCCCGGGTCGGGCTGTCGCCGTCACCGTGCCTGCGGCGCGTGCGGCAGCTGGAGGAAGCCGGGGTCATCCGCGGTTACCGGGCGCTGATCGATCCCGCCGCGGTCGGCCGCAACCTGCGGGTGTTCGCCGGGGTCCGGCTGATGCGGCACACCCGCGCGGACGTCGTCGCGTTCGAGCACGGGATCACCCGGCTGCCCGAGGTGGTCGCCTGCCACCACATCACCGGCAACTTCGACTACCTGCTCCAGGTCGAGGTCGCCGACCTGCCCGCCTATGAGGACTTCCACGCCAACCAGTTGGCCGCCCTGCCCGCCGTGGCCACGGTGACCAGCTACGTCACCATGAAGACGCTCTCCCCCGACACGACATGAGCGGGCGGCAAGGCGGTCAGAGGGTGATGATGCCGCGGATGCAGACGGTGGCGGCGCCACTGACCCAGACGGTGCCGTCCATATCGGCGGTGATCTCGATACTGGCGGCCCGCCCCAGCCTCGCGCCCTGGGAGACCCGATAGGAGGAGGGCGCGGCGCCGGAGGCGGTCAGCCACTGCCCGACGCCGGCGTTCATGCTGCCGCACGCGGGGTCCTCGGCAACTCCGGCGCCGGGGGCGAAGGTGCGCAGCTCGAAGTGGTGCTCGCCTCCCTCGGGGTGGGCCCCGATCGCGCCTACCATCGCGGTCGGGATGAGGGAGAGGTCGGGTTCCAGGGCGAGGACCTCCTCGGCGGTGGCCAACCGGACCACGGCCCAGCCGGGCCCGTTGTCCACCCACTGGTGCGCCAGGACCCGCTCCCGCGTGATGCCGAACGCGGCCACGACCTGGTCCAGATAGGCGTCGTCGAGCGCCCCGTCGCGCACCCGCGGCGGGGCCGCGAAGGACAGAGTGTCCTCGCCGCGGCGCACGGTGACCAGGCCGGCCGCGCACTCCTGCACGATCCGGTCGGCGTGCTGGGGGGTGCCGCCGTCGTCCAGCCAGGCGCGGGCGGAGCCGAGGGTGGGGTGTCCGGCGAACGGCAGCTCGGCCTCGGGTGTGAAGATCCGCAGTCGGTAGTCCGCCTCCGGCACGGTAGGGGGCAGGACGAACGTGGTCTCGGACAGGTTCGTCCAGCGCGCCAGTCGCTGCATGTCCTCGTCGCTCAGGTCCGTGCCGTCCAGGACGACCGCGACGGGGTTGCCACGATAGGGGAGCGTGGAAAACACGTCGACCTGCACGAACGAGCGAGAACGCGGCATGGTCATCGAGGGCCTCTCGTAGCGGCGGCAGCGGATCCTGCGCCCATCCCAGCGGGCACATGCAGGGCCGGGACAGGGCCAGTCACGACACAGTGGACTGAACTGGCCCCCCGGGGGGCGAGGAAGCGGGGTGGGCGTCAGGTGGTGGCGCCGGTGTGCAGGGCCTTCGCATACAGGGTCTTCCAGAGCCTGCCAGCGCCCGGCATCACGCAGAAGACGAGCAGCGCGATGGACGCCAGGGTGAAGGGCAGCGGGCGAACCCACTGGTTCCAGGTCGCGAACCGGTCGGCGATGGTCAGGGAGTACAGCCGATCCGAGGCGTAGATGGTGGCCAGCAGGGTCAGGAACTCGGCCCAGTGAGGAAGGGTCGGCTTGCGGAAGATGTGCTTCATGACGGCCGCCTCTCTCAGGAGAAGTGGCGGATACGGGCGGCGGTCGCGGGGGCGTACGGCAGCCAGTCGTGGGCCGTACCAGTGGTGACGAACTCGGCGATCGCGGTGGCGAATTCGCGGCCCAGGGCGCGCTCGGCGTCTCCGGCCCCGGCGAGGGCGGGGCTGCCGGGGTAGGCGTCGAAGGTGTTGAAGAGGAAGGGCAGTTCGGCGCAGTGGGTGGCGCCCAGGGCGTACGGGTCCTCGGCGGGTGCGTAGTCGAACTCGTAGACGTAGCTGGTGTTGCCGCCAGCCGCATGGTGGTCGGCCACCTCCAGCGAACCGTCGCAGAAGAGCCCGTCGGTCAGCACCGCGGTGAAGATCTGCGCCGGCGTCGCCCGCTCGTCGAGGCGGGCGGCGTGCTGCTGGTAGACGTCCTGGGCGGCCTGCCAGCCGCTCTGGGCGGTGAGCAGGTCCAGGGCACCGGTGGTGGTGAGGTTCTGGATGCGGGGGTCGAAAGCGGTGAAGGCCGTCGCCTCGTCGCGGGTGGTGCCGATCAGCAGCGCCTTGCCCTCCAACGCGCCGTCCGCGAGCGCCTGTTGCCGGGTGCGGGGCATGCCCGGGGCGCCGAGGACCGGGTACATTGGCGGGGCCGCGTTACCCGGCGCCGCGAGCTGGCCGGAGAGTCGGCCATAGGCGTCCAGCAGCTGCTCGACGGGCAGGGCACGCAGGGCCTTCGCGGTGTCCGTGCCGGCCGGGATGCCCAGCAGACGCAGGTAAGCGTCGGCGTTCTCGGCGGCCTGGTGCGCATCCTGCGGGTTCAGGCCGAAGGGGCCGCTCTGCAGCAGCACCCGGGTGATCGATCCGTTCGTCGCGGGGTCGAGGGCCAGCATCAGGGAGGAGTAGGCCCCGGCGGACTGCCCGCCGACGGTCACGGTGCGCGGATCGCCGCCGAAGGAGGCGATGTTGTCCTGCACCCAGCGCAGCACGGCGGCCTGGTCCTGAGGGCCGAGGTTGGCGGCGCCGATCTCCGGCAGGTAGAGGTACCCCAGCGGCCCGACACGGTAGTTGGCGGTGACCACCACGATGTCGCCTAGGGCGGCGAGGCGGGCGCCGTCGTACCAGTCCCAGCCGCCGGAGCCGCTGGTGAAGCCGCCGCCGTGCCACCACACCAGGACCGGGCGGGCCGCGCCGTCCTTGAGTGCCCGGCGCGGGATGAAGACGTTGACCGTCAGGCTGCCGTCCTCGTTCCAGTCCGGCACGCGCGGCCCCTGCACCTTCTCCAGCCGGGAGGCCGCCTGCGGCACAGACGGCCCGGCCTGTGCCACATCCCGCACCTCCGTCCAGCCCGGGTGCGGCTGCGGCGGCGCGAACCGCAACTCGCCCACCGGCGACGCGGCGTACGGGATGCCACGGAAGGAGACCGCCTCGCCCTCCGCGACGCCCCTGACCTTGCCCCGCTCGGTGTCCACGACCATGTGCTCGATACCGGTACCGGTCATCGTGCTCACCTGCCCTCTCTCGTCTCGGTTGCTCTGAGATATTTCTAGGCCGGAGCGAAAATCTGAGCCAGAAATACCACTACGAATCGAGGAAGCAAGACATAAAATCTTGAACTGTGGAGAAAGTGCGCCATCAGTTGAATGAGACGGACAGCCGGATCGCCGCCGCGATGCTGGCCGCCCCGCGCGCCTCGTGGCGTACGGTCGGCCGCGTTCTCGGTATCTCGGAGCGCACCGTGGTGCGACGTTCGGCACCGCTGTTCGGCGACGGGACCCTGCGGGCCACGGCCGTGCGCAACCCCGTGCACTTCCCCGATCTGATCCCGCTGGCCCTGCGCATCCGCTGCAAGCCCAACCGGATCAGCGCCATCGCCGCCACCCTCGCCCGCCGCCCCGACACCATCTGGGTGGACGTCCTCGGCGGCGGGGACGAAATCTGCACCATCCTGTTCCTGGACGGCCCGGACGCCCGCAACAACCTGCTGCTGCGCGACCTCCCCGCCACCCCCGCGGTCCAGTCCTGGACCTCACATGTCCTGCTACGGGTCTTCCCAGCAGCCTTCGACTGGAGCGGCGGTCTGCTCACGGAGACCGAACTGGCCGGCCTGCGCCCGGAGATGCCCACGGCTCCCGCCCGGCCCGCCCTCCAGCCCGTCGACCATCAGCTGATCGCCGCTCTGGTCGAGGACGGACGCGCCTCCTATACCGACCTCGCCCACCGCGCCGACACCACCGCCCTCACCGCGCGGCGCAGACTGGAGGCCCTGGTCGGCGGCCAGGTCCTCAGACTCGCCACCGAGGTCGACCTCGCCCGGCTGGGTATCCGCACCGAGGCCCTCCTGTGGATCACCGTCGCCCCCGGCGGTCTGGAGGAGACGGGACAGCAGCTTAGCCGCCACCCCCAGGTCCGCTTTGCCTCCGCCACCACCGGCCCCGCCAACCTCCTCGTGGCCGTCGCGGCAGCCGACCTCGACGCGCTCTACCACTTCCTGAGCGACACCATCGGCGCCCTCGAACACGTCACCACCATCGACGTCACGCCCATCCTGACCGGCGTCAAGAGAACCGGCCTGGTCCGCCCGGGCAGCCTCTGAGCCGAACACTCGCGGTCTTCAGCGTCACTCCCCAACAGCGACGCGCGAGCCACCAGCGGCTGGAGAGACTGGGACCAGGCACGGGCCGACCAAGGAGGCGAGTGCCGTGGTCAGCCGCTGGGACAGCGCCAACCGTCGCTCCTGACTACCTGATCGTTTCGGCATCGGTTGCTGTCAGCCCCGCCTGGGCCGCGCTGCCTACTCCTGGTGCCCCAGCCTCACGATCATGTTCGGGTGGCGCTCGCTGAGTGCCTTCAGGGCGAGCAGGCTCTTGACGCTGGCTTCGCGCTCCTGCATGTAGGTTCCGGGCTCGACGCCGTTGTCCCATCCCCAGCGCGTGTGGCTGACGTCGCCGGTCATGAGTACCGGGCCCGCCGCGGTGCGGGCGAGGTAGGCGACGTGTCCGGTGGTGTGCCCGGGAGTGAGGATCGCGAAGAACGAACCGTCGCCGAACACGTCGTTGACACCTTCGAGCCTTGCGCCCGGGTCCTTGGTGAACTGCAGTTCCTCAAGCGGCGGCCGTCCGGCCAGGAGGTGGTTGTTCGTTCCCTGAGCGAACAGGTTCAGGAAGAGCGACGCCTCCGCCTCATCGGCGCCCGTGTAGATGGGGACGTCCTTGGCAACGTCCGGGAGTCCGGAAACGTGGTCGAGGTGGAGATGGGTCATGAAGACCCCATCCAGGGGAACTCCCTCCGCTTCGATGATCTCCGCGGTGCTCTGCTGGGGGTTCATCTTCTCGATGCCCCCGTATTTCCTCAGCATCATGCCGACCCCGACGCCGACGGGGTCCTCCACCAGCCGCCGTGAAACGCCCGTGTCCACCAGGAAGAAGCCGCGCGTGGGGTGCCGCACGACGTGGGCGTAGATCTTGATCGGCTCCTTGTGGTCGGTGATCCCCGCCGCAACGGCCTTCGGGTGCTTGATGTTGAGCAGCCCCGTAATAGGGGCCTCCCAGTCCGCGCCAATCGTCCTGATCTCGACCGGCCCTGGTTCGTCGATCACGGACTCCATGGCCGCCGCGCTGATCGGCTTGCCGATGCGGGCAGGCTGTGCCTTGTGGGTCGTGGTTTTGAAGGTGAGCAGCTTCATGGCTGAACTCCTATTCCTTGATCACTGAAAACTGGTGCAGACCGTCCCGCAAGCCGTCAGACCGCGGGCCCCGTTCGAGCCGGCGCGCCGCTGTTAACCGAGGTGCTGCTCGCGGGCGTGCGCGTCGAGGCGGGCGAGTTCCTTGGCGTAGACGCGGTGTAGCCTGCGCGGCGCGATGATCCGCTCGACGAAGCCGACGACGCCGCTCTCGCCATCGAAACTGGAGGTGATGTTCACCAGCGCCTGCCCACCTCGCGGGGGCACGGTGAACGTTTTCACGAGCCCGGAGCCACCTGTGTCGGCCTGGACCAGGGTTCGACCCGGCTCCGGCTCGGTGACCTGCATCCGCAGCTCCCGGACACCCCCCGCGAAGTCGATCTTGAATCGGACGACGCTGCCCGCGCCCACGCTGCCCTCCTCGACGTGGAAGTCGTAGAAGGGGGCTGGCAGGAATCGGGAGTGAAGCTGCATGTCTGCCAGGTACCGGTAGACCTCGTCCGCGGGAGCGTCAACAGCGCGCTCAGCGGACGCGACGACGACATGAGCCATCGGTCTGACCTCCGTGTTTGTGGGTTGAAGTACTGGATTCTGCGAGCCCGCCTCGGCGGGCTCGACAGCCGGTTCAGACCGTCTTGATGGTGCCGCCGTCGATGACGTAGTCGGCGCCGGTGATGTTGCCGGCCACGTCGGACAGCAGGAACGCGACCAGCGCCGCGACCTCCTCGGCTTCGCTCATGCGGCCGGTTGTGACGTTCTGGGACTTCGCGATCTGCTGGACGAAGTCGGCGAGGCCAGCACCTGCTGCTGCGGCCAGCTGGGCGACGGGGCCGTCGGGGTCCTCGTAGACGGTGGTGCGGACCAGGCCGGGGGAGACGGTGTTCACGCGCACGCCCTGGGGACCGAACTCCTCGGCCAGGGACTTGCCGAGCGCGGTGACCGCGGCCTTGACGGCGCTGTAGCTGGCCGGGACCCCGATCGGCAGCCGGGCGACGGTGGAGGAGATATTGACGATCGCCCCGCGACGCTCGATCAGGCTGGGCAGGGCCGCGCGCGTGGCGCGGACGGTGGCGAGCACGTTGATGTCGAACATGCGGGTCCACTGGGTGTCTCCGGCGTCGAGGAAGCCCATGACGGCCTCGTCGCCGCCGCCCACGTTGTTCACCAGCAGGTCGATGCCGTCCAGTTCGGTCAGCGCGCCGTCGATGAGGGCGGCGACGCCTTCCGCGGTGCTCAGGTCCGCCGACACTGCGTGGGCGCCGGTTTCCTTCAGCTCGGGCGTGATGGTGCGGGCGGCACCCACGACGCGTACGCCTTCGTCGATCAGGGTCCGGACGGTGGCCAGTCCGATGCCCCGGCTGGCGCCGGTGACGACGGCGGTCTTGCCCGTGAGGTTGAGGTTCATGAGGCTTCCTAGATGCATATGACTTGAATACTTTAAATCATATCTATCATGACTTGAAGCAGCTTGCTAGTCTGGAGCCATGGCGATGACACAGGAGCAGGCGGAAGCGCAGTGGGAGCTGGGCAAGCTGGTGCACGACCTGGACATGCAGAGCAATGCGCGCATGCGTGAATGGGTGACCGGGCTCGGCCTGACCGTCGCGCAGGCATCGGCTCTGCGCGAGATGACCGGCCCGATGACCATGCGCGAGCTGGCCGGACGGATGAGCTGCGAACCCTCCAATGCCACCGTCGTGATCGACAAACTGGAGAGCCTGCGGCTGATAGAGCGCCGCCCTCACCCCACCGACCGCCGGGCCAAGCAGCTTGTCCTGACCCCCGAGGGCACCGAACTGCGGGAACGGCTTCTGAAGGTCCTGGCCGAGGAGCCGCTGTTCGCCGGCTTGACGCAGGACGAGCAGGACGCGCTGGAGGGTCTGCTCAAGCGAGCCCTCTCCCGCGATGAAGCCCTCCAGGCTTGACGCCATAGGTCAGTCGAGGCCCCTCCACTGCGGACGAACCTCGACACTGCTGCCGACGCGGACAACGGACACGTTCAAACCCTGTCCATAACTTGGGCTGGAAGACGAGACCGCCGGGCAGTGCTCCGGGCGCGGGCAGCTGGTCGCGGGCCTGCGCCAGCATCGGTTCTACCGGCGGTCGAAGCACCATACGTCCGGTCTACGGCCCACACGCCCCACGCTGCGACTTGGACCTCTGGCCAGGGGATGTCTCACAGGGGTCGAGCGGACCTCCGGCGCTTGCGCCAGGCTCTTTCGCCCGCCGGCACAATGGCCTTCGCCAGATTGGGGCGGCGACCACCGCTCAGGCAAGCCCGTCGGCCGCACCTGTCAGCGGCGGTGGCGTGTTGCGCGGCCACGGCGCGCCCAGGTGTTCCGATGCGGCAGCCCGGAACGCCTCCATGAGCGTGGAACCCGGATAGGTCCCGAACACTCTGTACTTTCCGCCCATTCCGCGGTAGTAGCACGACCAGTAGCTGACCACTCGTCGCTCCGTGCGGGCGAAGAAGATCGGATTCCGCGTGATGAACTCCCCATAGAGCCTG
>NZ_JBEXYL010000116.1:0-23332 GCF_040630895.1 Streptomyces sp. NPDC005728 | reverse complement strand
GCCCCGGCGGCGATCCGGCTACCTCTGCCCTGCTCCGCAGGAATCCGATTCCTCCCCAGCCAGAAGGCCGGGGCATCCTCGGAGGTGCCCGGTGACATGCCGCCTTCGGCGTAATGACCGGGTCGGGTCTGGTGACGGCGCCACGCTGTGGGCCTTCCTTGATCACGGTCGTTTCAGGAGCCCAGGTGCACAGGTCGCGCCAGAGCCTCGATCCGAGCGCGGACCACGGCTTCGAGGTGCCGACGCCGTCCGCCTGGATTCGGTGGCTACCCGTCGCGTACATCGCGTTCGTCATCGTCATGAGCATTCCGCTGCCAGCGCATTGGGCGACCAGCTTCCCGCTCATCGCCCTGCCGGCTCTCGCTGCTTATACCCTCGGGCCCGCTGCCGTCGCGGGGATCACGGTGATCGCCCTCGGGCTGGAAGCCGTCCTGGCCGACGTCGACCATCACCTAACTGAAGAGCACCACATCAACGCCTACATCGCCACCGCTCTGGTCGGCGTCCTCGGCGCCGCACTCGCTGCCCACCGCCGCCGCCAGCAGCGGTCGTTGGTGCACGCGAACTCGGTCGCCGAGGCGCTCATGCGCACCCTGCTGCGGCCGGTGCCGCACCAGGTCGGGCACGTGCTCGCGGCGGGCCTGTACCGGCCTGCCGAGGCCGGCACCATGGTCGGTGGCGATCTGTACGACATCCGCGCCACCCCGGGCGGCGAACGTGCCATCATCGGCGACGTCCGTGGCAAGGGCCTGCAGGCAGTGCGTACCGTCGCCGACATCCTCGGCACCTTCCGCGAGGCCGCCTACGACCTGGGGGACCTGATGGCCGTCGGCGCCCGGATGGAACGCCGCCTGGCCCGGGAGGCGGAAGACATCCCCGATGACGAACTGTTCGTCACCGCGGCCCTGGTCGAACACGACCCTCTCGCCCATCGGATCACGATCATCAACCACGGGCACATCGAGCCGGTCCTGATCTCCGGCGGTGAAGTGAACGCCCTGACCGGGCCGCCTGCCCTCCCGCTCGGCCTGGGCACGTTGACCGCCGACCCGCCCGCCGCCTACACCCACAACTTCACCCGCGACGACGTCCTGCTGCTGGTCACGGACGGGCTGGTCGAAGCCCGCGACGCGGCCGGCGCCTTCTACCCCCTCCTCGACCGGCTCCGAGGGCGGTTCACCGGCCAGCCGGCTCCGGGCCCTGCCGACGTCGTCGACTTCCTCAACGCCGACCTGCCCCGCCACACCGGCAATCTGCACGACGACGTCGCCATCCTCGCCATCGCCCCACACGAGCAGCAGTAGCCCGACAAGGCGCCCGTCTGTCAGGGGACAGCTCCTGTTGGAACGAGCTACGCGTGGCGGAGCCATGAAGCTGACCAGTTCTGGCAGACGCGTGGTCGCCGCGATCAACAAGGTCCCTGCTGAGGAAATGACATGGCAATGAGGCAGAGGCCCCTGGCCGCGATGTGCGACAGAACGATAAGTCCCAGGTAACAGCACGACACGTAGGTCACGGACGGTGAGAACCTACCTACCTTGCAGGGTCTCAGACTCCGTCAGGTTGGAAGAATGCGAGCATTTTCTGGGCGCCGTCCGGCGACGCCAGCAATTCCTGCATCTCCGCGGACATCCGGGCGGCAGCGCCGGTGCGTTCGAACATCTCGCGTTCGTATTCTTTGACGGCGGCGGGAAAGTCGTCCGGGCGCGCGGCCAGCGCGAGGCCGAGCAGTGCACCGTCGAGCAGCGCCATGTTGGCGCCCTCTCCCACCGGCGGCATCAGGTGCGCGGCGTCGCCGAGCAGTGTGACGCCTGGCGTCGACGGCCAGGTCAGGCCGACCGGGAGAGTGGTGAGCGGCCGCGGCACGATCGTGTCGTCGCAGGCCGCGATCAGCGCGGTGAACCGTGAGTCCCAGCCGGGGAGCAGGTCGACCAGCCGCGCCCGGGCGGCGGCCGGGTCGTCGAACGGGATCCCGCTGGTAGCGAACCAGTCCTCGGCGGTGTTGTAGAAGCTGAGGCCGATGCGAACGCGGCCGTCGCCGTTGCGCTGCGCCGCCAGGGATATTCCGTTGCCGAGCACCCAGTAGGTGCCGCGCCCGACCATCGCCGCGAGGTCGGGGTGCGTGTGGTCGATGTCGGGAATGCCGACCTCGACGACGTTCTGGCCGATATGTGCCGGGCGGGCGTCGGTGAGCAGCGCGCGGACCCGGGACTGCGCGCCGTCCGCGCCGACCAGCAGGTCATACGTCGCGCTGCCGCCGTCGGCGAAGTGCAGCAGGCCGTTGTCGGCGGATTTGAACGCGTGCCCCCAGCGCACCACGTCTTCGGGGAGGGAATCCAGCAGCAGGTTGCGCAGATCGGCGCGGTCGACCTCGGGTCGATCGAGCGGGGCGTCGTCGGGCGTGTCCTCCTGGAGCAGCAGGGTGCCGTCCGGCTCGAGAAGACGCATGTCCTGGCCTTCACCACGGGCGATCGCATAGAACTGGTCGATCAGACCGGCCTCGCGCAGCGCCCGCTGGCCGGAGTGGATGTCGAGCATGCCGCCCTGACCGCGCGCACCACGCGACGATTCACGTTCATACACGACGGCGTCGATGCCGTTCACGTGCAGCACACGGGCGAGAGCCAGGCCACCGAGGCCGGCTCCGACGATGGCGATGGTCATGGTTGCCTCTCCTTCGATACGCCGTACTGTCCGATACACTGTATCGCTCGATGCGATGTATTGTTAGGGGCATGTTGGTGTGGGAGAGGCCGGAGCCACCGAATCGACCCGTGCCGGCCCCGCTGAGCCGGGAACGGATCGTGCGCGCGGCGATCCAGCTGGCCGACGCGGACGGCCTGGAGGCGGTGTCGCTGCGCAAGGTCGCCACCGCGCTGGACGTCCGTCCGATGCGGCTGTACGGCTACATCGCCAGCAAGGAGGAGTTGCTCGACCTGATGGTCGACGCCGCCCACGGCGAGATCCGGCCGGTCGGAGACGGCTGGCGGGAGGTGCTCCGGTCTCTTGCCGAAGCCACCCGGCACGCCGCTCACGAGCACGAATGGCTCGCCGATCTACTGGGTGGCCGACCCCAGCTCGGGCCGCACGCGCTGGCCAGCGGGGAGACCGTGGTGGCCGCACTGGGCGACGTCGACGTGGACGCCGTCATGCCGGTGGTCGCCGCAGTCAACTCATACGTGATCGGCGCGGTGCGTCGGGAGATCGCCGAGCGGCGTGCCGAGCGGGCCACCGGGATGGACGAGAAGCGCTGGCAGGCCTCACTCGGGCCCTATCTGGAGCGAACCTTCGCCACCGGCCGATTCCCCGCGCTGGCCACGGTGGTGCGCGATGCCGCCCACCTGGACGCCGACCACACCTTCCGGATCGGCCTCGACTTCCTGCTCGACGGCATCGATGCCCGGATCTCAAAGTGACGCGCGACCGAAGGACCGGACCGGCCATAGCACCAGGTCGGCGCTGACGCGTTGAGACGACGCAACCTCAGACAAGCACACGAAGCTCCTGCCGACACAGGCGATCTTGGTCGTGAACCCGTCGACCAGGAGCTTCATCGCGTGCCCAGGCCAACCGGCGCATTCAACAGCCAAGTTGGCCGTCGACCGCGTCCGTGCGGGCTCTGTATAGGCTGGTGCGTGTGGATGTGACGGGATGTCTTGGGTGTGACCTTCTGACCGGGCGCCGGGAGTTGCCCGGGGGCATCCTGCACGAGACCGCTGCTTGGGTGGTGAACCACATCGTCGGTCCGATGAATCTCGGCACCTTGATCGTCGGTCCGCGGGAACACGTCGTGGCCATCGCGGAGCTCGATGACACGGCAGCGGCGGAACTCGGCCCCTTGCTGCGCGACACCGCTCGTGTCGTGGAGGCGTTGTGCCGGCCTGAGCAGACCTACGTCTGCATGTGGTCGCACGGCCGCAACGCGCGCAAACACCTGCACATCGCGGTCCAGCCGGTGACCGCAGAGGTGCGGGCCCGCTACGGCGGGCTGCGCTCCGAGCAGCTCCAGGCCCGGATGCTGGCGGACGGTGACGAGCCGGACATCACGGAGGTCGAGCAGTTCTGCGAGCGGGCTCGCGAGCTGTTCCGGACGATCAACGACAGCAGCGCCGAAGACCGCAGCTGAGCACCGGTACCGCGCCGACGTCACGACGCAGTCGGGCACCCCTAGGCGAGGAAGCACTGCAGTCTTCTCCACCACGCATCCTCAACGTGAGGTGGGAAAAGGCCCAGTGGCCGCACGACGGTCGATGCGTTCTGCTCGCGCTCGGCGCACCCGCTGGTGGTGGCCGTACACGTGCCCGTCTGACCGGGCACTTCGGCTCGCGAGTCTGAGCAACGTCGTTGACGAGCAGACTCCGGCGAACGTCAGCGCGCAGCACCCTTCTGGTTGTACATGGGCGGCCGATCCAGTACCTCGATGTACTTGACCCTGCCGTTCACGACGTCCAGGACCAGCATGCCTTCCGAGGGCAGGAGCGGTACGCACCGATGGCCCTCGCCATACGGCTGTCCTTTCGGATGGACCGCCGTGTGGATGCTCTGACAGAAGTCATCGCCACAATCGCACATGGCGACAAGACGAAGGTCCCAGGCGCATATCGCCAACTCCCTTTCCCCTTCTTCCTCCAAGAGGGTGATCAACTCAGCGACGAGGTCGGGGAAGGCTTCGCGGACGAGGGGGTAGTCCTGCTCCATGCCGGCAGGTTAGCCGGAACCTCGCCGAGCGTGTTGCTCGGTAACGGAAGCACGCAGTCGCATCCCCCAGCGGCCTCCATCGGCAAAATCACGTTCTACGGCTGGAGTACTGGCTGCCGAAGAACCTACGAGATCGGGCTGAACGCTCGGGAGGAGTCATCAGACACCGCTCGCCGCTCTTCCTTCCCTCCGTTCCGCGGCGGGCCTTAGGCTCGGGCTGCGGGCTCCATTCGCCGGAACCGAGCGGTTTGCATCACCGGGGGAAGTCGTGGAAGTGCCAATGCTGATCCTGCTGGGTGCGGCAGGAGGTGCGCTGCGCGGGCTTCTCGACGCCTACACCCGGTTCCTGGACTGGCAGTCAGCCCGCCGCGCCCATCGGGGGTTACCCTCCGGTCAGGAGAGCGAACCTCCCCGGTTCCAGGACTACTTCGACCCCGTGGCCGACCCGGTTGCCGCCGTCGTACACAGTGCGATGGGCGCCGGAGCCGCGGTGCTCCTGGGCACCACGGGCCAGATCAGCGGTGCGTACGCGGCCGTCGTGGTCGGCATCTCGGCCCCGGTGATCCTGACTCAACTCGGACGCGCCCAGTCGGTGAGCGACGCGGTCATCGGCGCGTCACGGACGGACCTGGGTCCAGGAGGAGGTACCGCCGGTGTCGCTCCGGAACGTGCACTGCCCGCTCAATGGACGACGCCGGCAGGCCCCGAGTCCCAGCCCCACGTCGCACCGTCCGGCATGGCCGGCCCGACGCAGCCGACCACGACGGTGCCCTCGGCTCCCGCGCCCGTCGACGAACCCCGCACCGACGTGCTGACCACCGACCTTCAGCCGGAGACCGGAACCCGCGAACATCGGCCGAACGGTTGGCCCGTGGGCCCGGCGGGCGAGCGAGGCCGTGGACTCGGCGGCTACCGGGCACCCCGACCTCCGCACGGACCCACCGTCGGCGAGGAGGGGACGACACGATGACGCGACCCTCCATGAGTCGGCGCATAGCTGCAGCGGTCCTGGGCGTCGACCGCAGAACCGACTCCATCGACCCGCCTTCGGCTGTCGCACGCCAGCGCAGGCTTCCCCTCGGGCGCCGTCTGCTGACCTCCGTCCTGGGCATCCAGGCAGACCCGGCGACATCCGTACGCAGCGAGGCGGATGGGAGAGCGAAAGATCGGCAGACCGACCGCGCGAGCCGTTCCGTCCCCGGCTTCACGGGCTCGGACTACGCCAATCCGGACTTCGGAGGGCCGACCGAAAGCACTCCTCCCCCACCGCGGCAACCGAACCCACCCACCAGGGCTCGGCGGGACACAAGGCAGCCTGGAAATCAAAGCGGCGGCGCTTCGAGGAACGCGACTGCCCCGCGCTGGGAGGGGCCACATCCGCTGGTTACGCAGCACCTGCTGAGCGAGGACCGCCAGGAATTCGAGCGGGTCCTCGACGAGGCGCTGCGCTCCGCACCACACCGACCGGAACTGGCCACTGTCGGACAACGGCTCAACCCCGAACAGCTGCGCACCATGGCGCTCAACGCCACCGCACTCATCACGACGGCCGCGGCGACCGAGTACCAGCACTACGTGAAGGTCCGCGAAGAAGTGCGCCACCCCGCGCCGTCCACCTCCTCGTCTGCAGGTGACCCCGACTCCGGACAGCCCGCAGCGGCCGGCACGATGGGGCTCGCCACCACCCTGGGGGAGGCATCCGAGACCGCCGGGGCGGGTGTCATCGCCGTCGCCTCGGTGCTGGCACCCGTTCTCTCCGGCGCGGCTGCGATGACCTCCTTGATCGTGGGCCTCCTCCTGAGGCTGCTCGGCCTCGCACCGTCCTTCGCCCGGATGCTCCTCACCATGGCATGGGTCTTCGGGGCGATCGCGGCGGCTGCGACGGTGGCTGCCGCCGTGGCTCTGCTGGTCACCGCCCTACGCAACAGCCCCTACGATGCCGGTCCGTACGACGACCTCGGCGACGAGGTCGCCCGGGCCAGGGAAGCCTGGCGGGAGGCCCTGCTGGAACGCGGCATCCTGCCGTTCCTGCAGGAAGCGCTCGGCGATCCCGGTACGACGGCCCTACGGCATACGGCCCCGTCGGCACCGATCAGCCGCATGCCCCGCCTCGGCCACGACCGCCCCGGCTTCCGCAGCCCCGACAGCGGCACCTCGGCCCCTCGTCCGAGCTTCACCACCCCGGACTTCGCGAGCCCGGACTTCGGAGGGCCCGCCGAAAACACCCCCTCCACGGGTTCTGAGCACCCCGAATGACATCCCCCGAATGACGGCTGGAGGACCTCCCGCCTCCCCCTTCACCCGTTTCGAGTTGACTGCTTTGCACCGGTCGGTTCCGGGACGGGTTCGCCCCGCGGTTGGGCTGGGCCCTGAGCTCGCGGTTGGCGACGCGGACGACGACCTCGCCGCCGTGTCAGCGGCCACCAGATCCGCATCACGCCAGAGGAAGCGTTCCGTCCGCGACCGCCTGCGTGGCGCCGGAGACCGGGCGGACGAGGTGGCACCGCTCACCGTCGTCGGAGTCCCTCGGCACCGGGCAGCGGCCACTCAGCTCTCACACCCCTCGATGTCGTCCTCACAATCGTCCAAGTCCTCGGGGGCCACGGCGTCGAGCCGCCACAGCACGAGGCCGTCGGTGTCCTGTCCCGTATGGGGGATACGGGCGGTGAAGCGGCCGCCGACGGGAATGTTGAACTGGTCCGCCTCGCGGTCGCCGCACGTCACCTCCCACTCGCTTTCCTCGTCGCCGCGTGCGAGGGTCAGCGTCACCGAGCGGCGGGCGGGTGCCTGGCAGGCGAGGTCGAAGGTGTAGGGCCGGTTTCCCTTCACCGGAACGACGGCGACCAGCGGGCCCTGGATCGCCACCGCACCCTGAACGTGCCATGCTCCCGGCACGCCCGGTCCAAGTCCTTGAAGGTCTGCTGGAGCACGTGCGAGGGAGCGGACTTCAGCCACCCATGCTCGCGGTTGGCGTCGGCCGGCTCGGCGCACTGCGGGACGTAATTCATCCAGCCGCCCCGCCGCCGGTACTCACGACGCTGCTCCAGACCGGTGTTCCACACCACCCGGCACACATCCGCGAACTCCCCGCACTGCGCGGCCTGCTCGGCCGTCAGCTCAAGCCGGTACCTGCGACCCGACAGCACCAGAACACCCCCTCCAACTGACCTCATCAACCTGGACGACGCCACTGACAACACAGCAGACTCCGCCCTTCGCGGCTCCGCGCCAAGGATGAGCCAACCCCGTCCTCAAGGACGGGCCTGCGCTCAAGAGGTCTGGTCAGTCAGTGCGTGACGCTGTATCCCAGCATGCTCTCGGGATCCCTGCGGCCGGCGGCGGAGGCGGGCTGCAGGAGTCGGGCGATGCACATCCTGTCTTCGTCGTCCGACTGCCCGCCACACTGACGCCGCGACCAGCCCGCCCGGCCGCAAGCCGCCTCCGTCGCACCGCGGTGTACCCGCTGCTCAATTTCCGTCGTGGACAGCCGTGAGTCCGTTGAACACGCCGATGTAGGCGGTGCCGTCGGGGCCGAGGGTGATGGGGGCCCAGTTGTTGTCGTAGTTGATGCCGGTGCCGACGAGCTGCTTGAAGCGGGTTTCGCCGGTGCGGAAGTCGACGGCGGTGAGGTACCAGGCGTCTATGCCCAGCGGATTCGGGTTCTTCGTGTACAGGTACAGCAGGCCGTTGGCGGTGGACAGCTTCGGCACGGTGGAGGGTGAGCGTTCGCCGCTCTCCCATACGGTGTCGCACCCGCTGCCGTCCTTGCGGACGTCGATGCGGGTGACCCCGCCCGCGACGCTGCGCCCGAGAGTGAGCGAGGAGATGTTCTCGTACCCGTAGTTGTTCTCGACCACGAGGCTGTTGCCCCAGCTGATCAAGGAGTTGTCCGTGGTGGAGGCCCCGGAGCCGAAGACGGGGATCTCGCAGAGCAGGCGGTGGCCGGTGGGGACGCCGACGTCGCGCCGGTAGACCAGGACGTGCATGCGGTCGTCGGCGTTGTCGGTGATGGCGACGTATTTTCCGCCCTCGCCGAAGATGTCCGGTGTGGTGCCGGAACCCTGGTTGACGGAGCCGGGTTTGGTCCCTGTTCCGCGGTCGTAGGTCTGCCGCCAGATCACCTCGGGTGTGCCGTCGGCGGTGGCGCGGAAGTCGTACAGGGCGTGGTCGGAGACGAGGGCGACGCCGTCCTCGGCGACGGAGAAGGAGTTCTGGATCTCCTCTCCGGCGAGCCGGACGGACCGGATGGTGCCGGTGGCGGGGTCGACGGTGCCGACGCGGCCCTGCCGGGTGACCCACCAGATCAGGCCGCTCCAGTCGGGCAAGACGGACGTGACGGGATCGCATTCGCCGCGGGGGTGCAGGTTGGTCCAAGTGACGCAGTCGTGGGGTACGTGGCTGCCGAGGTCCCAGTCATCGGTGACGGTGAAGGTCCAGGTTCCGTCAGGGGTTTGCCGGTGGGCCAGGCGCAGGACATGCTGGCGGGAGTCTGCGAGTACCAGCCGGTCCTGGTCGTCGAGGTAGGAGTAGGCGCCACCGGACGTGTCCTTGAAGATCCGGGAGAAGTCGAGACGGGTGATCGCCTCGATGGTGGACGGTCGTTGCGGCAGCTTGTACTCGGCCAGGGTCGCAAGGGTATGCGGGTCGAGCAGTTTGACCAGGAAGCCCGTGAACGTTCCGCAGACGGTGACGATCCGTCCGTCCCGGTCGAAGGTGACGTTGGCGCACTCGCCGCCGAGCGGCGCCATCCGCTCACTGCCGACCCGGGGTTGTCTGCCGAGCGGGCCGTTCCACGGATAGGTGGCGCTGCCCCAGGCATCGGCGTGCATGCCGCTGCGGCCGTTGGCCGCGAGGAACGGGTGCTGTGGGGGCTGCTTGCCGGGGAGGGGCTGGGAGGTGGCGGGCGCTCCGTCATAGGCGTCGACCAGTCGGTGGCCGGGTGCCCTGGGTATCGGGTTAGCCTGCGCCGGCGTGGGCCCGGTGACGGCTGCGGCTGCCGCCAAGGTCAGGGCGACGGCCAGGGCACGGCTGAGTGTCCTGCGGGACATGCGGCTCCTCGGGTGCGTACGACAGGGGTCGCGCCGACGGCGACCATAGGAGCGCCTTGCTGAGGAGTCCACAGAAACGTGAGGATTGTTCATGATCCTGAAATGACTGGGCATGGGCGCGCTGTCGGCGGCGAGGACCCGGGTTCAGGAGTCGATGGACAGCGCCGGAGGCAAGGGGTGGTCAGCCGGCCGCGACCCGGTGCACCACCGGTCGCCAGGACTCCAGGGCCGCTACCCGCAGACCCACCACCTTCCCCGCGTCGTCGGCCCTGCGCAGCGCGATCGCCCCCGAGAATTCGGGGTCCGCCTCGAAAACGGCCGCCTCGCGCGGGGTCATGGGGCCACCCTGGCAGCCGAGGGTGCGGGCGCTCTCCGGGGACAGTGCGAGGTGCGGGTCGGCGGCGGCGAGATAGCGCTTGGCCGGGATGTGGAGGGCGACGAGACGGGCGACCCGGGTGCCGAGCAGGCCCTCCACCGCCGTCGCGGCGTGTGAGCCGTGGCCCGCCTCGTCGCCGGGCACGAGGTGGTGGCCGATGTCGTGGACCAGTCCGGCCACTTGAAGTTCCTCGTCGTCCGGGTGGCGCTCGGCCAGTACGGCAGCGACTTGGAGACCGTGGTCGAGGATGTCCACCGGGTCACCGGAGCGGTCCGGGGTGTCCCATACGTCCGCGCAATCGGCCAGCAGAGCCATGAGCGCGTCCACGGACGGTATCGGGTCGTACGTCATGGGGTGACAGTGGCGCACGGGGGCGTACGGAAGGTGACTGCAGGTTGTACCGCGCACGCCAGGGGCGCACCTGGTACGAACACGAGCATCTGTCGCTGCAGGCGATCGCCGACCGGGAAGGCGGCAGCCTCGCCAGGATCCCCGAGATTGCGGAGGCCGCTCGTGGACTATTCGCGACACTGGGTGGGGACTTGTACGGGCAAATGGTGCACTGCGCCGAAAGAAGCGGGAGGAGGGTGACGTTGGGTCACACGAGAACCACGGGTGCACAGCAGGGCCGGCGGGCTTTCGCCGCGCGCGGGCTCGGCGTTCTGGCCGGCCTCGTCGTCGCCGGGACGAGCAGCGCGGTGGCGTACGCGGCAAAGGACGAGCCGGCGCGTGCGGCCCGCCTTCGCGCCGACGACAGCGAATGGCGCTTCTGCGAACGCTGCTACGGGATGATCCACGTATATGTCGGGCTGGGTGTCGGCCGCTGCCCGGGCGCCGGTGACGGCCACTACGCGGCCGGCTACCAATTCCGCCTCCCCTACAACGTGCCGGAGACGGCGACCGCGCAGGCCGACTGGCGCTACTGCCAGAGGTGCCTCGGCCTGTTCTACTTCGGCTACCCGGGAGGCGGCTGGTGCCCGGCCGGGGGCTCCCACTTGGCGAAGGGCTATGACTACGTCCTCCCCCACGACGTGGTCGAGACCCCCACGAGCCAGGCGTACTGGCGGTTCTGCACCAAGTGCTACGCCCTCTTCTACTGGGGCTACCCCACCAAGGGCCGCTGCCCGGCCGGCGACGCCCACGAGGCGGCGGGGTACAACTTCGTCATCCCACACTTTTGACGGCCCTCAGGTTCAGGGTGCAGGGCTTTCGGGCCATGATCGCGCCGACAGGGTGCCTCGCCCTGTGCATTCGCACTTGTGCGGGGCGCCCTGTCGATCCGGTGGGAGAGTCAGTTCTCCTCGGTTTCGAAGGTGCGCAGCAAGTCGGCAGCGACACTCACGGCAATGGTCGCGGGTTCCTTGCCGGTGATGTCGGCCAGCCCGATCGGGGTCTTGATCCGATCGATGGTGGCGTCGTCGTGCCCACCCTCGGTGGCGAGGCGTTTACGGAACCGCACCCACTTTGCCGCCGACCCGATCAGCCCGATGGAGCCGAGGTGGGTGGTGCGCAAGGCGGCGTCGCACAGAGCGGCGTCCTCGGCGTGATCATGGGTCATGATCAGGATGTGGGTGCCGCGCGGCAACTCCTCCAGCACCTCCTCCGGCAGCAGCGGCGTGTGATGCACGTGCACCTGCGCCACCGCGTCTGCCAGCACGGCGAGCCGCTCCTCGGCGAGGACGTCGGAGCGGCTGTCGATCAGATGGAGGTCGAGGTCCTGACGCGCAAGGATGCGCGCCAGTTCCAGCCCGACGTGCCCGACACCGAAGATCGCCACCGCCCGTACCACCGGCAGCGGTTCGAGCAGCACCGAGACCGTGCCGCCGCAGCACTGCACGCCATGCTGATTGGTCACCTTGTCGTTCAGGGCGAAGTCAATCAGCTCCGGCTCCGGCTTGGAGGCGACGATCATCTCCCGGGCCCGATCGATCGCGACGGCCTCGACATTGCCGCCGCCGATGGAGCCCCACGTCTCGGTCTGCCCCACAACGAGTTTCGCACCGGCATCGCGCGGGGCATGGCCGCGCACGGTCGCGACGGTCACCAGCACGCCGGACTCCCGGCGTGCTCGCAACCGTGCGACCGCGGCGACCCACGTCATGTCAGGCACCGCTCAGCGCTTCTGCGTCGGTCCGGATCCTGCCATTGGCGGCGTGGCCGTTTCCGGCGTGGCCGTTGGCGGCCGCCCCGTTGAGGGCGTGACCGTTCCGGGAGGCATCGTCCTGGCGAGCTGCCTGGATCGCCCAGTACACCGCCTCCGGCGTCGCGGGCGAGGCCAGGTCGACGCTGACACCGGTCGGCCCGAACGCTGCCGCGGCCTGCCGCAACGCTTCCCGCACCGAGAACGCCAGCATCAGCGGAGGCTCACCCACCGCCTTGGAGCCGTAGACCGCGCCCTCTTCGGTGGCGTTCTCCAGCAGCGTGACGTTGAACTCCTCGGGCATCTCCGAGAAGCTCGGCAGCTTGTAGGTGCTCGCCGCCTGGGTCAGAAGCCGGCCGCGGTTCGGGCCGTCGCTGGTGTCCCAGCGCAGGTCCTCGAGCGTCAGCCAGCCCGCGCCCTGCACGAAACCGCCCTCGACCTGGCCGATGTCGATCATCGGGGACAGGCTGTCGCCGACATCATGCACGATGTCCACGCGCCGGATGCGGTACGCACCGGTGAAGCCGTCGACCTCCACCTCGGTCGCCGCGGCGCCGTTGGCGAAGTACTTGAACGGCGAGCCCCGGAACGACTTCGCGTCCCAGTGCAGCCCCTCGGTCCGGTAATAACCGGACGCCGACAGCTGGACCCGCTGGAAGTAGGCGGTGTGCACCAGGTCGTCCCAGGCCAGCTCCTTGTCGCTGCCCAGGGCGCGCGCGACGCCCTCGACGATGCGCACGTCCGAAGCGTTCGCACCCAGCTGGGAGCCGGCCACCTGCAGCAGCCGCTCGCGCAGCTGCTCACAGGCGTTCTTGATCGCCCCACCGTTGAGGTCCGCCCCGGAACTGGCAGCGGTGGCGGAGGTGTTGGGTACCTTGTCGGTACGCGTCGGGGCGAGGCGGACCTTGTGCAGCGGGATGCCCAGCGTGGTCGCGGCCACCTGCATCATCTTGGTGTGCAGGCCCTGGCCCATCTCGGTGCCGCCGTGGTTGATCAGGACCGAGCCGTCCTTGTAGATCAGCACCAGCGCGCCGCCCTGGTTGAAGGCGGTGAGGTTGAACGAGATACCGAACTTGATGCCGGTGAGCGCCAGGGCCCGCTTGGTGTGCGGGTGCGCGGCGTTGAAGGCGGCGATCTCGCGCTTGCGGTCGGCGATGCCGCCGTTCTCCTGCACCTGCTGCCAGACGGCGGAGATCCGCTCGGCCTGCGTGACCGGCTGCCCGTACGGCGTCGTCTGGCCCTGGCCCGGCTGGTAGAAGTTGCGTTCCCGCAGCTCCATGGGGTCCAGGCCGAGCTGCGGCGCGCAGCGGCCCAGAATGTCCTCGATCACCAGCATGCCCTGCGGTCCGCCGAAGCCGCGGAATGCGGTGTTGGAGACCGTGTTGGTCTTGGCGATGCGACCGGCGACGCGCGCGTTGGGGATCCAGTAGGTGTTGTCGATGTGGCACAGCGCACGGGCAAGAACCGGCTCGGACAGGTCCAGGCTCCAACCGCCGTCCGCGACCAAGGTGGCGTCGAGGGCCTGGATACGGCCGTCGGCGTCGAAGCCGATCTTCCACTTGGCGTGGAACCCGTGCCGCTTGCCGGACATGGTCAGGTCCTGGGTCCGGTTGAGCCGGAACCGGACCGGCCTGCCGGTCAGCTTGGCGCCGAGCGCGGCGACGGCCGCGAACCCGTGCGGCTGCATCTCCTTGCCGCCGAAGCCGCCGCCCATCCGCAGGCACTGCACGGTCACCTCGTGGGCGGGTACACCGAGCACGTGCGAGACGATTTCCTGCGTCTCCGAGGGGTGCTGGGTGCTGCTCTGGATGAACACCTGCTCGTTCTCGTCGACCAGAGCCAGCGCCGCGTGCGTCTCGAGGTAGAAGTGTTCCTGACCGGAGAACTGGAACTCGCCGGTGATCACGTGTGCGGAGTCGGCGAAGCCCGCGTCGATGTCGCCGTGCACCATCAGGGGCTGGGCGCCGTGATAGCTGCCCGCCGCCATCGCATCCTGCAGCGTGATCAGGGAAGGCTGTTCGTCGAGCTCCACCTCGACGGCCGCCGCACCGAGCCGGGCCGCCTCCAGGGTCTCGCCGAGCACCCAGGCGACCGCGTGGCCGTGGAACATGACCTCGTCGGGGAACAGCGGCTCGTCGTGCTTCATACCGGCGTCGTTGACGCCTGGAACGTCGGCACCGGTCAGCACGCGGACCACACCGGGTACGGCGAGCGCGGGCTCGGTGCGCAGCGCGGTGATCCTGCCGCGGGCCTTCATGACCTGGACCGGGTACGCGTGCAGCACGTCCTTGGTGCGCTGGACCAGATCGTCGGTGTAGAGCGCGGTGCCGGTGACGTGCAGGAAGGCACTCTCATGCGGCATCGATACGCCGACTACAGGCTTCTCGGGACGCTCGGACAAATGGCTCATGACGACACCGCCTCGGTGGTCTGTGCGTGCAGCTTCAGCAGGCTCTGGCCGAGCATCGCGGAACGGTAGAGGGAGCTGGCGCGATGGTCGTCCATCGGCGTGCCCTCACCCCGCAGCACCCGGGCCGCGGCCTCGACGATCTCCGCCGACCACGGCTTGCCCTCCAGGGCCGCCTCGGTGGCGAGCGCGCGGATCGGGGTGGCGGCCACGCCGCCCAGGCCGATGCGTGCCTTGCGGACGATCCCGTCCTCGATGTCGAGCGCGAAACCGACGGCCACGCTGGAGATGTCGTCGAAGCGCCGCTTGGCAATCTTGTGGAAGGCCGTGACCGGCGACAGCGGCAGCGGGATGCGCACGGCGCGGATCAGCTCGCCGGGACGGCGCACGCTCTGCCGGTAGCCGGTGAAGTAGTCCGCCAGCGGGACCACGCGCTCACCGTCGACGTCGGCGAGCACCAGCGACGCCTCCAGCGCGAGCAGCACCGGCGGGCTGTCACCGATGGGCGAGCCGGTACCGAGGTTTCCGCCGAAGGTTGCACCATTACGGATGAGCCGGGAGGCGAACTGCGGGAACAGCTCCGCAAGGAGCGGGACGTCGCCGTCGAGGCGGCGCTCGATCTCGGTGAGCGTCAGCGCCGCTCCGATCTCGATGTGGTCGGATTCGACACGCAGCTCACGCAGTTCGGGCAGCCGGTCGATAGCTACGACGCAACCCGCCCGGCGGGAACGGATGTTCACCTCTACGCCAAAGTCGGTCGACCCGGCGACCACCACCGCGTCGGGCCGCTCGCGCAGCTGCTGCAGCGTCTCGGCCAGGGTGCTCTTCCGCAGGAACGTGCTGTCGTCCCGGGTGTACTCGGTGGCAACCGGTGCGGGCGGGGACTGCTCACGGCGCTGCGCCAGCGGGTCCTCGTCGGTGGGCTCACCGACGGCGAACGCGGCATCGCGAATCGGGCGGTAACCGGTACAGCGACACAGGTTTCCGCTCAGCGCGTGCAGATCGAAACCGTTCGGACCGTGCTCGGCGTCGTGGCCTTCGGCCGAGTCCGCGCCGTCCGCCGAGTCCCCGTGCGCGCAGCGGTCGGGGCGGTAGTACTCGGAGGCCATGCTGCAGATGAATCCCGGTGTGCAGTAGCCGCATTGGGAGCCGCCACGGACCGCCATCTCCTCCTGCACCGGGTGCAGGGCGGGTGGCGTGCCCGGTTGGCCGGCGGTAGCGAGGCCTTCAGAGGTGATGACCTCCTGACCGTCGAGGGCCGCGACCGGAACCAGGCAGGCGTTGACCGCCACCCAGTCGGTGGGCTTGTTCACCCCGGGACGGGCCACCAGGACCGAACAGGCGCCGCATTCACCCTCGGCGCAGCCCTCCTTGGTGCCGGTGAGGCCACGCTCGCGCAGGAAATCCAGCGCTGTGGTGTGGGGCGCAGCCGGTGAAATCGGTGTTTCTTTCCCGTTGACCGTGATCCGCGCCGCTACCATGACAGGCCTTCATTTCGGTGCGCGATCGGTCGATTCATCATGTTCGCCAATTTCAGGCAGCTTTCTGTGTTCAGACGCACCACGTAAGAGGAGCGGGCGCAAGACGGCACGCAACAGCGGCGTGCCGGAATGTGGTGACGGGAAACCCGGAATGTGCCATGGACGGGCACATCAGAACGGCGTGCTCAGCAGCCGTGCGCGATCCGACCCGGAACCCAGACGGTGCACTGGGCGAGGCGACCGAGATCAGAGCTGGTGTACATCTGCTGGTCGCCTCCTTTCGGTAGTCATGGGTCGACGACTATCGCAAAATAGTGGCTGGAGCCACAGTGGTCAAGAGGTCGGCTCGCGTCGGCCGCGGGTTCAGGAACATCCGATCCCACCTGACACGCCCGGCCCGTGCACCCACCACTGTCCATCCGGCCGCAACCAGCTCGAGGACCCCGGAGGTCAAAGGACAAGCCGAGCCCTTTCGGAGCCCGGTTGTCGGTGTAACCGGGGGAAAACCCCCGAGGGTCGGTGGGGCAGGCCTCGGGTGCATACGGTGGCTGGCAGGCTTCTTCGGCTCGTACGGCGTCACCAGAATTCTCGCCATGACGACCTCCCTCGATGCCTCCGTGGCAACCAGCCCTTCCGCCGCCGATGCGGGCACGTCCGGCGCCGGTGCCGGCAGTGACTTCGCCAGACTGTCCCGGCGCATAGCCGAGGCCGGTCTGCTGAAGCGGCGCCCCGGCTACTACGCGGTGCGGCTCGGTCTGGTGACCGGGCTGTTCGCTGCCGGCTGGGGAGCCTTCTTCGTTCTCGGCGACACCTGGTGGCAACTGGCCGTGGCCGCCTTTCTGTCCGTGGTGTTCGGGCAGGTCGCTCTGGTGGCGCACGACTTGGCCCACCGGCAGGTGTTCCGGCGGCGCCGGCACAGCGAGATCGCAGGACGGCTGTTCGGCAACCTCGGGATCGGCATGAGCTACGGCTGGTGGATGAACAAGCACACCCGCCACCACGCACATCCCAACCACGAGGAACTCGACCCCGATGTCGCCCCGGACATCCTGGTGTGGTCCGCCGAACAAGCCCGCGCCAGCCGGGGCCTGGCCCGCCTCCTCGGTGGTCACCAGGCGCTGCTGTTCTTCCCGTTGCTGAACCTGGAAGGCTTCAACCTGCACGTCGCGAGTCTGCGGGCGCTGCGCTCGCCGTCCATGAGGAACCGGCTGCTGGAGGGCGCCCTGCTCCTCCTCCACATCGGGGCTCTCCTCTCGGCCCTGTTCCTGGTGCTCTCGCCGGGCAAGGCCGTGGCGTTCCTCGCCGTGAACCAGTGCTTGTTCGGCGTCTACCTGGGCTGCACCTTCGCCCCCAACCACAAGGGCATGCCCACGCTCACGGGTGCACAGCAGCTCGACTTCCTGCGGCGCCAGGTCCTGACGTCCCGCAACGTGCACGGCGGCTGGTTCACCGACGTGATGCTGGGCGGGCTCAACTACCAGATCGAGCACCACCTGTTCCCGAGCATGCCCACGGTCCATCTGCGTCGGGCCCAGGTGATCGTGCGGCGGTACTGCGCCGAGATCGGGGTGCCCTACCACGAGACCGGACTGATCCAGTCCTACCGCGAGGCCCTGACGCACATGCACCGGGTGGGAGAGCCGATCAGGCAGCAGCGCAGGGCGTGAAGATCGGGAGCAGCGCGCGGCGATAGCCTGGCGATCATGGTGGACTGGGAGATACGGCCGGCTTCGGCGGCGGACGTCGAGGCGGTGGCCGAGCTGCGGGCCGTGGTGATGCGGGCGGATCTGGAGCGACTCGGGCGGTACGACGAGCAGCGGGTGCGGCAGCGGCTGCGGAACGCGTTCGCACCGGCGCACACCTGGGTGATCGAGGTGGACGGCGCGTTCGCCGGCTGCGTGTCACTGCGGCCGGCCGAGGACGCCCACTGGCTGGAGCACTTCTACCTGGCCCCGCACGTGCAGGGCCGCGGGATCGGTGCGGCCGTGCTGCGCGACCTGCTGGAGCCGTGCGACCGCGCAGGCACCCTGGTCCGGCTGAACGTGCTGCAGGGCAGTGAGGCCCGGCGGCTGTACGAGCGGCACGGGTTCGTCCTCGAGACCGAGGATCCGGTGGACGTGTTCATGGTGCGCAAGCCGACTTACAGCGTGTTGTGACGGTGCTGGTCACAGCCGTTCGTTGCGGACCGTGACCAGTACGGTCGCCGCTGGGGCGGCAAGCGGCCGGTCAGTGCACCAGCAGGTCGATCACACCCGTCAGGTCCTCCTCGCCGCTGCCCTCGGCCAGGCGGCGGCGCATCAGCTCGAAGTAGGGGCTGAGCAGTTCCGGGTTGACGCCCTGCTGCTCGGCGGTGCGCAGGAAGGTCGGCGTGCCGGCCACCTGCATGGCGAGGCTGGAGACGACACCCTTGGTGTAGTCGCCGCCCCGTAGCTGTTCGGCGGTCTGGTGCACTGCGGGGGCCATCGCGACGAGCCAGTCGGCGAGCAGCGGGGCCAGTGACGTGGGGTCGATGTCCTCCTTACGGATCAGGGCGAAGGCGTGCGCGGCGCCTGCGAACATCCCGTACATGGCGCTCAGCAGGGCCACGTCGTGCAGGGCCGCGAAGCCCGCGTCCTTGCCGACGTAGGTGGTGCCGGCCGGGACAGCCAGGGTTTCCTGGTGCCGCTCGAACAGCTCCCGCGAGCCGCTGTAGAAGACGTAGCCGCCGGCTTCCGGGACGCCGATCATCGGAGGGACGGCCATGATCCCGCCGTCCAGGTAGCGGGCGCCGCGCTCGCGGGCCCACTCGGCACGGGCGCGGGCCTGGGCGGGGGTGCTGGTGGTCAGGTTGACCAGGTCCCTGTCGGTCAGGTCGGTGCCGGCCAGCACCTCGTCGATCGAGGCGTCGTCCAGCAGACAGACGATGACCAGGGGGTTCGCCGCGACCGCCTCGGCGGCGCTGTCCGCGCCCCTTGCACCCTCGGTGCCGAGCGCCGCGGCGCGGGCCGGGGTGCGGTTCCAGACGGTGAGCGGGTGGCCGGCGGCAAGCCAGGTACGGGCCAGCGCGGAACCCATCGCGCCGAGTCCCAGCATCGTGACGGAAGTCTTCTCAACAGTGTTCTGTGCCATGCCGATTAGGCTGGTCGCAGGCCCGGAGGTGATCAAGTACGCACTTCGGAGTGGATGGTTACCCCGGGGTGAGCGAGCACGCCAGAAGGGTGGGGGGATGACGACGCTGAACCGGCCGGGCGCACCGGACGGACACGTCTGCGGGATCGACACCGCGATGGAGGTGATCGGTGGCAAGTGGAAGGTCCTGATCCTCTGGGCGCTCCACGAGCACCCCTGTCGCCGCTTCGGCGAGCTGCGTCGACTGCTTCCGGGGATCACCGAGAAGGTGCTGGCCTCGCACCTGCGCGAGATGGAAGCGGACGGCGTCGTGCACCGCGTCTCCTACGACGAGGTGCCGCCCCGCGTCGAGTACTCGCTGACAGAGGACGGCATCCGGCTCAACGAGGCACTCCAGCCGCTGGCGGCCTGGGGGCGCGAGCGGACGATCGCTCGCGGGCTGGATGAAGGGGTGCGCTAGGCCCTGCCATTTGGATCATCGCGGGGGGCCGTTCTCCCGGCTGTGTCACTTCGCCGCATGGTCGGCAAAGCAACCATTCCCGGGTGTGCGGCAGTCTTACCGGGCGTCGTGCTCAGAGGATCAGCCTCTGTCGATTCGTATCGGCAAACCGACTGGAAAGGGCGCGCTCCATGGTGCTGAATCCCGACTTCTGCCTGGACATTCCGGAGGGTTTCGACGACTCGGACGCTGAGACCGGGGTACATCCCATGGCGCGGAAGCTGTTCTTCGCCACACATGCGGCGGACGCCTTCAAGAAAGCCCATGAGTGGGTGCGGGAACAAAAAATCCGTGTGTCGGACGTGTCCTGGGATTTCTTCCACGACGAGGACGAGCCCTACTGTCTGAGCATCTATTTCACGTTCGAGCTGGATCCCGAAGACACCTGACCACGACTGCGCGGTTCCGACTGGATCAGCCGGCCCGTCGTTGGTCCGGGAGTGCCGTCGGCTGAGGCGCAGCGGCGCCAGCTCCCGAGGCCGTCGCGGTGGAGGAGGAGGACCTCGGTCCACGTCTCGTCGAGCGGCGCGTACTCACGCGCTTGCCGCTCCGCGAGGGTGTCGGCCAGCCGTGCCGCAAGCTGCCGGGCGTGAGGCTCGTCCTTGGCGTTCCGAACGACGTAGAAGTGTCGGACGGCCCGATCCGTAGGGGTACAGACACGGAACCCCACCATCCACAGATGATCGATGAACAAGAGAACGCTCCTTTCGGCTGGATGGTCGTTCTTCGCGCTTGGGGCCCGTAGCGCTCACGCTAGTGACTGGCCGAAATGCGGCACAGCGGCTGGATCGACAAACAGCAACGGGTTCCCGCCATACCTTTGACGTGGGGAGATCTCTCCTCAGGGATTTCTTTCCCGGATTATTGGCGTTGGCTGGATTACGTCTATCGTTGATGCCGTGCACACCGTGGCAGTTCTCGCCTTGGACCGGGTGCTGGCGTTCGACCTTGCAGTCCCGGTCGAGGTGTTCGGATGCGTCCGGCTGCCGGACGGCCGACGGCCCTACCGGGTGCGAGTCTGCGGGGTCACGCCGGACGTGGACAGCGGCACGTACGTCGTGCGGGCACCCTGGGGGCTGGAGGCGCTGGCCGACGCGGACACGATCATCGTGCCCGGCCGCTCCGACTACAGCAGCCCGCCCGCCGAGGAGGCCCTGGAGGCGTTGCGCGCAGCGGCGGCGCGGGGGACCCGGATCGCCTCGATCTGCGCGGGAGCGTTCACCCTGGCCCAGGCGGGGCTGCTGGACGGTCTCGCCGCGACCACGCACTGGCTGGCCACCGGCCTGCTCGCGGAGCTCTACCCGAAGGTGGAAGTCCGTCCGGACGTGCTGTACGTCGACAACGGCCGGCTGCTGACATCGGCCGGGGCGTCGGCGGGCCTGGACCTGTGCTTGCACATGATCCGGCTCGATCTGGGCTCTGCCGTGGCGGCCGACGCCGCGCGCCTGATGGTGATGCCGCTGGAGCGGGAAGGCGGTCAAGCCCAGTTCATCGTCCACCAGCAGCCCCCGGCGCCTCAGGGATCGGTGATCGAACCAGTTCTCACATGGATCGAGGAACACCTGGGCCAGGATCTCTCCTTGGAGACCATGGCGGCCCGATCCGGGCTGAGCGAGCGGACCTTCAGCAGACGGTTCCACGAACAGACCGGCACCACGCCCCTGCAGTGGCTGCTGCGTGCACGGGTCCGCCGGGCCCAGTACCTGCTGGAGACCACCGACGACACGGTCGAACGCGTGGCGGACCAGGCCGGGTTCGGCTCGCCCACCGCATTCCGCGAGCGCTTCAAACGAGTGACCGGAACCACCCCGCACGGCTACCGCGCCTCGTTCCGCGGTCAGCGCACGAGGGTGTAGACCAGCCTGCTGCTCGTTGCCGGCCCGCTGAGCACGGCAACACGCCGAGCCACCTGATCGTAGAGCCGGACCCTAGTGTGCGGCGGTCATGGATCCCATGAGCAGGACCGCACGACGCCTGCTCAACCCCCGGCCCAGACTCGCCATCACGCGGTTGAACCGGCCTGAGACGACGCTTGGCGGTGGTGTACGGCGGTCAAGGGCCCGCAGCGCCGTCGCCACGACCTCCCCGGGGGACTGCCGTCTGGCGCCGCCGTCCGCGGCGTTGGTGCCGATGACGTCGAAGAACTCGGTGCTGGTCGCGCCGGGAGACAGGGCGATCACGCGCAACCCGGTGCCACGGGACTCCTGCCACAGGGCCTCGGTGAAGCTCAGCACGAACGCCTTGGCCGCCGCGTAGACGGCCATGTTGGGGACGGGCAGGTACGCCGCCATGCTCGCGACATTGATCAGCACCCCGGTGCCGGCGGCCCGCAGCGGCTCGATGAAGGCCCGGCTGATGTCGATGACGCCTGCGACGTCGACGCTGATCTCCTCCCGCAGGCGCTGCGGGTCCTCTTGATGGAACGGGCCGAAGGTGCCGAACCCTGCGTTGTTCACGACGCTCGTCACGGTCAGGTCGCGCCGCGCCACCTCCTCGGCGAGGGTCTGTCCTGCGGCGGGCAGGCTCAGGTCGAGTGGTACGACCGTGGCTTGGACGCCGTGGGCCGCGGTGAGTTCGGCGGCCAGTTCGTCGAGCCGTTCCTGGCGCCGTGCGACGAGGACGACGTGCGAACCGCGCTCGGCGAGCCGGCGGGCGAACTCTGCGCCGATGCCGGCGCTGGCGCCGGTGATGAGGGTGGTCTGACCGCGGTAGTCGACGGCGCTCATGGCTGCTCCCGGGAGGCGGCGGGTGTACTCGTGGTGGCACTGTAGGCCTGAACTGTCACTCGGTGTCAAGATGGCACTCGGTGCAGTCGGTGGTAGGCTGCGTACCCATGAACGATCGCGAGGGCCGCCCGGCCGGACTGCGGGAGCGCACCCGGCGAGCAGTGCAGGCCGAGATCGTCGCCACCGCGATGAGACTGTTCCTCGAGCGCGGTTTCGAGGCCACGACCATGGAGCAGATCGCGGGCGAGATCGGCATTTCGCGGCGCTCGCTGTTCCGCTACTTCGGCACGAAGGAAGACATCGTGCTGGGTGACCACGCCGAGAGCGGCAGGGTCCTGCAGGCCGCACTGGAAGCCCGTCCGGCGGACGAGCCCCCATGGGAAGCGCTCCGGGCGGCTCTCAAGGCACTCGTCGAGTCACTCCCCTACTCTCCGGAGGACTTCCTCAAGATCACGAGCATGCTCCATGCCTCGCCCTCTCTCCGGGCGCGTCAGCTGGACAAACAGCAGCAGTGGATGGACCTGCTCGTGCCGGACATCGCCGGACGACTGGGTGCCGCGACGGACCCCATGACCGAGATACGGGCCCGCGCACTCGTCGCCTGCGCCCTGGCCTGCTCCGCCATCGCCACGGAAGCCTGGGTCCGCAGCAACGGAACGGTCGACATGGAACAGGTCTTCGATGAGGCGGCTGCTGCAGTACGCGGATAGGACGTCGTGCGCGCGCTGACCCCGCGCGACCGGGTCCGGGCAGTCGCCCTCGCCTTCCGGGCGGCGCTGGTGTCCGGCACGCCGTGAACCGGCACGGTCGTGCAGCGCCTCCCGTCCGGCACACAGGGCGGCGCCCGAC